>JANXZT010000178.1 GCA_025355395.1 Betaproteobacteria bacterium | reverse complement strand
GCTTCAGCACCTTGAAGTGCGAGGCTCCCTTGTGCGGGAGCAGATACAGGACGTCGCCGTGCACCGCCATGTCGGTCACTTCGTCGTTGTTGTCGGCGATCCTGATCCACGGGGTCTTGTCGCCATCGAGGGAGGCAAGCGGTGCTGAAAATACCTTGATTTCGTTCTGTACGCCGTTGACGACAGCGCCGATCACAAACCGGGATCCGATCGGGTTGCCGGCAAAGACAAGCTCGGCTGGTTGAACCACCGTCTGCGGCGAAACGCCGGCGCCGAGGATCGGCTGATCCTTTTCGGGGTCGTCGCCGAGCCTGTGCACGAATACCCGCTGGTTAAGATACTTGTCGGTGACCGGCGCATCGGTCGCGAGCTTCTGCATCCGGCTGTAGATCATCCGGCCGTCGGGCAGGAAGGTCGGTTGCGCGAAGTTGGCGCGATCGATGACATCTCCGGTTTCCTTGCCGGTGGCCACATCCACCACGCGCAGCACGCTTTCCTCTGATCCACCCGGAGACAAGCCGAACGCGACGTGGCGATTGTCGGGGGAGGGCGCATAGAAATCGATGGCGTTGTGCTTGCCCGCGGGCGCCGGCAATGCATCCGGATCGACCAGAAGGCGCTCTTTTCCGGCGAAGCCCTGACGCACGTAGAGCTTGGGAATGTTTTCATTCGCAAGCCGCTTCAGGTAATAGACATGATCCGCGCTGATCTGCACCGAGCTCACGCGCGCCGCGGCGGCATCGCCATTGCGCGAGATTTCCGCAAGCAGCTTGTCCCGCTGCGGGACACGGTCGAGCACCGCGCGGGTGTGGGCGGCCTGGGCTTTCATCCAGGAGGCCACATCCGGGTTTTTCATGTCCTCGAGCGACCGGTAGGGATCGGGGACGGCGACACCGAAATAAGTGTCCGTGACATTCGAGACCGGGGCGGCTGCCGGCCCCACCTGGCTGGACGTTACATTGGCGAAAACGGCAACGAAGGCGCCGACGGCAATTCGATACGCAAGCACTCGGATTAAAGGCATGATCCGCTCGGTGAGGGTGCGAAAGCGCAGCATTATGCCAGCCGCGGTCAAGGCCGGGGCTTTGCCGATATACTGCCGCCGCCCTTGACCGGATGCGCCCGCGACCGATGAACGCCGATCTCTTTTCCGCCACCATCCTGCTGGTGCTGGTCATCGACGCATTCGGCAACGTACCACTGGTGGTGTCGGCGCTGCGCCATGTGGCGCCGTCGCGGCGGCTCGCGGTGGTATTGCGGGAGTGCCTGTTCGCGTACGCCCTCCTGATGGTCTTCATGTTTGGCGGCAAGACGTTTCTCACCTTGCTGCGCTTGTCGGAGACTTCGCTCTCCATTGCCGGCGGCATCGTGCTGTTCCTGATCGCGCTGCGGATGGTGTTTCACGGCAGCGACCACGTTCTCGGGGATGCCATGGAAGGCGAGCCGTTTCTGGTGCCGTTGGCGGTTCCGGCCATCGCCGGCCCGTCGGCGCTTGCGACCGTGATGCTGCTCGCCTCGCGCAATCCGGAGCGAATCGGCACTTGGGCGATTGCCCTCACGCTGGCCATGATCTTCACCGCCGTCGTGCTCGCGTTCGCGCACTGGCTCGAGCGGCTGGTAGGCCCGCGCGTGGTTGTCGCGCTGGAGCGCCTGACGGGGCTGGTGCTGACGGCCCTCGCCGTGGAGATGCTGCTCGCCGGCGTGCGCACCTTCGTCCGCGAGTTGTCGTAAACGGCACTTTCCGCGCCCGGCTTGACAGTCCGAACGCTCTTAAATTACAACGGGTCGTGCGGGGACAATCAACGGCGTGGGACGTGAGCGAAAGCTACAGCGGCGCGGCGATGGCGCTGCACTGGTTGACTGCGGCGCTGATCGTCGCCAACCTGTTGCTGGGATTGTCGATGGTTCCGCTGCCGATCAGCCCGCGGAAGCTGCAATGGTACATGTGGCACAAGTGGATCGGCATTTCCGTGTTCCTGCTCACTTGGGTCCGGCTCGGCTGGCGCCGGTTGCATCCTGTGCCGCCGCAGGTGCCGATGGCAGAATGGCAGCAACGTGCCGCCGCAGTGTCGCACGCGTTGCTGTACGCGCTGCTGCTGGTCATTCCGGTCTCCGGCTGGCTGTACAGTTCGGCGACCGGGGTGCAGGTCGTCTATCTCGGCCTTATCCCGCTCCCCGATCTGGTTCCCAAGGACAAGGCGTTGGCGAGCGTGCTCAAGGCCGTCCATGTTGCACTGAACCTGGGGATGTTCACGCTGGTATGCGTGCACATCGCGGCGGCGCTCAAACACCATTTTGTCGACCATGACCAGGTGCTCGCGCGGATGCTGCCGGGAATCAAACCGAAAGGAACCGCTGGATGATGGGTTTGTTGCGCTCGATCGTGGCATGCGTCGGGATTTTGCTTCTGGCCGTGGGTCAGGCCTGCGCCCAGGGCGTGCTGGTCGACAAAAGCGAAATCCGCTTCATGGCCAAGCAGATGGGGGTCAATGTCGAGGGCCGCTTCCGCAAGTGGAAGGCCAATGTCGTATTCCTGCCCAACGCGCTCCCGAATTCGAAGGCCGAGTTCGACATCGACCTGGCCAGCATCGACCTTGCGAGCGAAGATTCGGAAACCGAAATCAAGGGCGCGCCGTGGTTCGACACGGCGAAGTTTCCAGTCGCGCGTTTTACGTCGGCATCGATCAAGGATTTGGGCGGAGACAAGTTCGAGGTGGCCGGCCGGCTGTCGCTCAAAGGCAACACCCGGGACTGCCTGGTGCCGATCGCGATCAGGAAGGACGCCGCGGGCAATCGCGTAGCCGAGGGAAGCTTCACCTTGAAGCGCCTTGACTACAAGATAGGTGAAGGGCTGTGGGCCGACACCAACACGGTCGCCGATGACGTCATTGTCCGGATTCGGATGGTGCTGCCGCCTGCAACATGAGGCTCGGAATAATCGGGCGCGGCGGCTGTTGACTGGCATGGCGGCTTGCCGCGCCGCTTGCGGACTGCCTCTCAACCACAAACAGGAGTAGACATGATGAGTCTCCGGATGCTTGTTGCCGGTCTCGCTGCGGCGTTCGCCGCTCCCGTTGCCGCGCAGGAGACGTACATAGTTGATCCGGTGCATTCGCAACCGATGTTCGAAGCGCGGCATATCGGGTTTGGCGCTCAGCACGGGAGCTTCGGCAAGGCCACCGGCAAGGTCACGCTCGACCGCGCGGCGAAGAAAGGAAGCGTGGACATCACCATCGACGCGACCTCGATCAAGACATTCGACCCGCGGCTCGATGCGATCGTCAAGGGCGAGCGATTCTTCAACATCGAAAAGTATCCGACGCTGACGTTCAAGTCGACCAGCATGATGTTCGACGGCGACCGCCTGGTCGGCGTGGATGGCGAGTTGATGATGGTGGGTGTGACCAAGCCAGTCAATCTCAAGGTCGCCAATTTCACCTGCGGGGAGAACCCGTTCAACAAGAAGCCGATGTGCGGCGCGGACGCGACGGCCACGATCAAGCGGACCGAGTGGGGGATGACGGATGGCGTACAGATTGGAAACCCGAGCGATGAGATCAAGCTCATCATTCCGATCGAGGCGTACAAGGAATAGCCTCGCGTGCGCGGGGGCGACGGCTCTGAGAGATGTGAGCGGATCTCTCATTTCACGCAAACCTTGACAGCTAAGCGGCCCTGCGCGGCGATGGCAGCAATTCGCCGTTCGCGACCCGCGCGGCGCCGGCCCGCATCAGCTCGGCAACGAGCCATTCGGCCAGCTTGCGCGGCGGCCATTGGAAAAACCGTGCGTTGAAATCGCGGAAAATTCCGACGCGTTGCACGTAGTCCGGCATCTCCTGCAGAGGCAGGTGCTGCCGGTCGAGCAGGACAAAAGCGAGGAGTACCTTGAGCGCGTGACGGGCAAGGCGCCCGGGATCGCACTCGAATGCCGCGAGCCGTCCATAGGCGCGCTCCAGGGCGGCATCGACTTCCACGAACGGCTCGCCGTGGCCTGGAATCAGCATTCGTACCTCGAGCGAGGCGATGAGATCGAGTGTCGCGCGCGTCGCGGGCAGCGCCGCGGGATCGATTTCCGTCGGCATGACAAAGCCGAACCCGTTCTCCCACAGGGCGTCTCCGGAAATCAGCAGGCGGTGTTCCGGGTTGTAGAAGATCAGTGCGCCCATATCATGCCCCGGTGCCGCAAGGAGCTGCCATTCGAGGTCACCCCAGAGCTGCGCGTCTCCCGCACGGAGCAGGGAACCGGCGCTGAAACGGTCGGCGCGCTGATCGGCGTAATCGAGCAACAAGGCCTTGGTGTCCCACGCCGCGATCAGCGGCGCCTCGCCTTCGGGGATTGCAATCGGACAGCCGAACGCGCCTGCCACCGCCGCGTTGCCGCCCATGTGGTCGGAATGGCAGTGCGTGTTCACCAGCGTCGCCAATGGCTCTTCTCCCAAGCCCCGCGGGGAGCGCAGCAACGCCAGGGTCAACGGGGCGTGACGGCTGTAGCCTGAATCGATCAGCACGTGGCCATTGCGGCTTTTGAGCAGGATATTGTTCGACGACAGCCAGTCGCGAACGAACACATGCAGTTGTGGTGGCAGGCGAGCTGCCATCATGGCGCTATTCCTCTCGGGTTCATGTGAGCTTGCCGAGAAATTCCCGCACCATCGCCACCCGCTCGTGCAGCAAGGGCGCGCCGCGCTCGATGCGCACGCGATCGGGTCCTGCAAACCGCACGCGACCATCGCGCTGCACCAGGGCGATGAGCTTGCCGGCATCGAACGGCGGTTGGGCGACGAACTGTACGGTCGATCGATCCGGTCCCGCATCGATCTTGGTGACACCGAGCGGCCGCCCGATCACCCGCAGGCGGTGACAGGCCATCAACGCCTGCGCGGGTTCCGGCAGCTTGCCGAAACGGTCGACGAGCTCCTCCTGCATGGTCTCGAGCTCATCCATGGTCTCGCAATTGGCAAGCCGCTTGTAGAGCACCAGCCGCTCGTGCACGTCATTACAGTAATTCTCCGGCAACAAAGCGGGAACGTGGAGATTAATTTCGGTGGTGATGCCAAGCGGCGCCGAAAGATCGGGCTCGCGGCCGGCCTTCAATGCCTTCACCGCCGATTTGAGCATGTCCGCGTAGAGCTGGAATCCGACTTCCTGCATCTCGCCCGATTGCGATTCGCCGAGGACTTCACCCGCACCGCGGATTTCGAGGTCATGCATCGACAGAAAAAATCCCGAGCCGAGATCTTCCATCAGCTGGATCGCTTCCAGACGCTTTTTCGCCTGCGTCGCCAACGCCTCGTCGGGCGGGGTGAGCAGGTAGGCGTACGCCTGATGATGGGAACGCCCCACGCGGCCGCGGAGCTGATGCAGTTGGGCTAAGCCAAAGCGGTCGGCACGATCGATGATGATGGTGTTGGCGGTGGGCACGTCGATGCCGGATTCGATGATGGTCGAGCACACCAGGAGGTTGCATCGCTGCTGGTAGAACTCGCGCATCACGTGCTCGAGCTCGCGCTCGGGCATCTGTCCATGAGCGATCGCGATGCGTGCTTCCGGCAGCAGCTGTGCGAGCCGTTCGGTGGTCGTGCGGATGGTCGCGATGTCGTTCTGCAGGTAGTAGATCTGCCCACCGCGTTTCAACTCCCGCAACGCCGCTTCGCGCACGATGCCTAGAGAGTATTGCGCCACGAAGGTCTTGATCGACAGCCGCCGCTGCGGCGCCGTCGCGATCACCGAAAAATCGCGAATGCCTTCGAGCGACATGGCGAGCGTGCGCGGAATCGGCGTCGCCGTGAGCGTCAGCACATCGACTTCGGCGCGCAGCTTCTTCAACTGCTCCTTCTGGCGCACGCCGAACCGGTGCTCCTCGTCGATGATCACCAGGCCGAGGTTCTTGAACTTAACATCGGCCTGGATGAGCTTGTGGGTGCCGATGGCGAGGTCGATGGTTCCGTTCGCGAGACCTTCGAGTGCGCGCTTGACTTCCTTGGCAGAGCGAAAACGCGAGAGCTCCGCGAGCTTCACCGGAAAATCGGCAAAACGATCGGAGAACACCTGGAAATGCTGTTCCGCAAGGAGCGTAGTCGGCACCAGGATCGCGACCTGCTTGCCATCCGCCAATGCCACGAACGCGGCCCGCAGCGCCACCTCCGTCTTGCCGAAGCCCACGTCACCGCAAACCAGCCGGTCCATCGGCGCTCCGGAGGTCAGATCGTTGATCACCGCTTCGATCGCCCCTGCCTGGTCGGGTGTTTCCTCGAAGCCGAAGCCCTCGGCGAAGGCGTCGTAATCATGCGCGCTGAACTTGAACGCATGCCCTTTGCGTGATGCGCGTTGCGCGTAGAGATTGAGCAACTCGGCGGCGGTGTCGTGCGCCTGCCGTGCGGCGCGCTTCTTCGCCTTTTCCCATTGGCCGCCGCCAAGCTCATGCAGCGGGGCGGCTTCGGGGGACGCGCCGCTATAGCGTCCGATAAGATGCAGGTTCGATACCGGAACGTAGAGCTTCGCCTCCTTGGCATAGGCGAGCTGCAGAAACTCGGTGGGACCTTCACCGAGATCCATATTGGCGAGCCCAAGGTAGCGGCCGATGCCATGCTGCTCGTGCACGACCGGGTCGCCGATGCGAACCTCGGAGAGGTCGCGCAGCATCGCATCGAGGTTGGTGCGGCGTGCTGCGTCCCGGCGTCCGCGGCGGACAACGCCGGCATAAAGCTCGGCCTCCGTGATCACTGCGAGCTTCGCCGCGGGCCAAGCAAATCCGGCATGCAACGGGGCCACCGCGAGCCCGGTTCTGATGGCGGGGGACGCGGTATCGCTCACAAACGCCGCCCAATCGTCGATCAGGTCCACCTTGAGGTCGTACTCGGCGAAGTACTGCTGCATCGTGTCGCGGCGGCCGGCACTTTCGGCGCACACGATTACGCGGGCGTCACTCCCGGCGAGATATTGCTTCAGCACGGCGATCGGATCGGGCGCACGCCGATCGACTTGCACCGACGGCAGCGGCAGGGTCGATTCGGATGCTGCATTGGAAGGCGGTGCGCCTGTGTCGGAGGCAGGCAGCTCGAGGCGGGAGAACACCTTCAGCATGCCGTTGAACGCGTCCGGTGGCAGGAAGATCTCGGTGGGCGGGAGCAGTGGCCGGGACTTGTCTCCGCGCATGAGTTTGTAGCGCGATTCGGTGTCCTGCCAAAAGTGCCGCACGGCTTCCTGCACATCACCGTGAAGGATCACGACCGTTTCGGCAGGCAGGTAGGCGGCCAGTGTCGCCGTTGTGCCGAAAAAAAGCGGCAGATAGTACTCGATGCCACCCGGCGCAATACCGTTGCTCACATCCTTGTACAGGGCTGATTTGGACGGATCGCCCTCGAACACTTCGCGATAGCGCCCGCGAAAGCGCGTTCGCCCGGTTTCGTCGAGCGGGAATTCGCGCGCCGGGAGCAGGCGGACGTTTGGCACCGGATACAACGTGCGCTGCGAATCCACATCGAACGTGCGAATGGTTTCGATGTCGTCGTCGAAAAGATCGATGCGATACGGCAAGGCACTGCCCATCGGAAAAAGATCGATGAGCCCGCCGCGGACACTGAACTCACCCGGTGACACGACCTGCGTGACGTGCTGATAGCCGGCGAGGGCCAATTGCGAGCGAAGCCTCTCCACATCCAGTCGCTCGCCCTGCTTCAGAAAAAAGGTGAACGCGGCAAGATATTCCGGCGGGGCGAGCCGATAGAGCGCCGTGGTGGCGGCGACGACGATGAGATCGCACTCACCGCGCGACACACGATAGAGCGTAGCCAGCCGTTCGGAGACCAGATCCTGATGCGGAGAAAAATGGTCGTAAGGCAGCGTCTCCCAGTCGGGCAGCAGCGCTACCCGCACGGCCGGGGCGAACCAGGCGACCTCGTCGGCAAGCCGCTGTGCCGCCAGCGCGTCGGCACATACTGCCGCGACCACGCGGCCCGCTTGCGCGCAGCGCACCGCAAGTTGCGCGAGAGCAAGCGCATCGGCGGAGCCCGACAGCGGCGCCGCGCGCATTTTTTGTCCGCCCGGTGGCGGCGCCGGGACGAGCGGGGGCAGCGCCAGGAGCGTTGCAGCGCTCAGAGCGGGATCGGGAGAAGTGGGGACGACGGGCGGCGATTGCGGTGCAGAATTCGCCGCGGCCGTCCCGACGGCGGAAGGGGCCGGCGACATCGGAAGGCGAGAACGGCGAATTATAGCAAGCGGCGATGCGTCAACGCCGACTGCGGAGCGCCGCCGATTATCTCGAAGCGGCGGGGCACGCCAACGACCAGAACGGCGCCGCTGACCCGCGGCTAATCGTTGTCTCGGCGGCCGGAGTGGGCACCGCCAAACGCGTAGCGCAGCCCCAACCAGATGCCGCGCGGCGCGCCGGGTGAACGGAATTGCTCGACCTGAGGATTCACACCGGCCGCTGGACCAAAAGTTCGGTCGTGGCCAGTGAAAAAGTTTTCGCCGATCACGCCGAAGTTGGCGTAGCGGCGATCGAACAGATTGTTCACGCGTGCAAAGAGCTGTACGCTTTTTGCCAGCTGGTATTGAGCATCGAAGTTCACCACTGCGTAGCCTGGAGTCTTTCCGTTTGTGTCGCGGTTGTTCTCATCGCCGCGCGCATGCACACCGCTGGTGACCAACAGATTCAGGCCTGCCGACCATTGCTCGGTGAAATCGTAGTCCAACCGCAACTTCACGGCATGATTCGGGATGCCGGGGATACGATTGCCAGCGCTCACTTGAATGTTGCCATCGGCATCGGCGCTCGAGTTGGCGGGACTGTGCTCGGTGAAGGACGATTGGAAGGTCGCGTCAATGTAGCTGTAGCGCGCGGCGAGCAACAGCGCGCTGAAGCGTGTTGCGGCGGTAAGTTCAACGCCTTGGCGACGCGTCATGCCCACATTGGCGAAATAGCCCGCGTTACTGGCGCCCGCGCTGCTGCTGATGAACTGGATGTCGTGCTCGAGAGTGGTGCGGTAGACCGCCGCGCTCCAGCTCGACGAGCCCCACTTGCCGCGTGCACCGATCTCAATGGTCTTCGACACTACTTTCTCGAGCGGTGGATCGGAAAGGAAATTGTTGGGCAGCTTGCATGGCGCGCCGGGGTCCGCGCAGGTCAGCTCGATCGGGGTCGGCGCGCGCATGCCTTCGGTGTAGGCCCCATAGGCGGTGAGCTGCGGACTCGGATTGAAGTTCACGCCGATTGCAGGATTGAAGCGGCTGAACGTATGGTCACCGTTGAGTAGCGGTGCCTCGCCAGTCAGGTCTTCGACTTTCACTTCAGCGCGGTTGAAGCGCCCGGCCAGCGTGAGGGTCCACAGTTCGCTCAGATTGAGCGTGTCGCTTGCATACACCCCATAGTAACGGTTCCTGGCGCGAGCGTCCGCTTGCAATGCAAAGTCATCGATACCGACGGTATCCCGGCTGGCCGTGAATTCGGCGTTTTGTGAGTCCTGAGTAAAACGGGCGCGGCCGAAGTCGCCGCTCGCGCCGAGCGTGAACTGGTTCTTCCGGCCATCGAGATTGCCGCGCACGGTCAATTGCAGACCGCCTCCGTAACTCGTCTGATCGATCGCCGAGCGGTCATTCGTCGCCTGCACGGTATTCGTTTCCCCGCTGCCTGGATCGATCGTACCGAAGTTGTCACTCACATTGCTGCTCACGTTATTGTTCTTGTATTTGCGGAAGTACGCATTGCCGCCCAGCAACACGTTGTCAGAGAGGAAATGACTGCCTTTCAGTGTAAGGAAGGTCAGCTTGTTGATATTGGTATCGGGAAACGTGTAGGCCTGCTTGGTGTTGTCGAAGAAGGAGAGCGGCAGCGTCTGCGTTCCCTCCAGGCGGTTGTCAGCGGCCGTGAGGGAGAGGTCGAGGTCAGTATTCGCGTCCCGCCAGCCGACTTTGCCGAAGAACTGTTTCACTCGACTGGGGTTGTGATCGGCCCACCCCCGATCATCGAAGAAGTTGCCCGTCAGGAAATAGTCGAAGCTGCCGTTGGCGCCGCCCAACTCGAACTGCGCCG
>JANXZT010000317.1 GCA_025355395.1 Betaproteobacteria bacterium | reverse complement strand
ACCAGCTCATCGAACTTGAGGCGCGCCCACGCCGGATGCGTTCGCTCATCGAGCGAGCGCTGCGTCGATTGCGACAGACGTGGCGGCGGCGCGTGCAGGAATGAAATGGCATCGCCGAATTTCCACACCTTTCGCCGCAGCACCATCCAGTCCGGCAGCGTCTCAGCGGTCAACGCCGGGTCGCTTGCCACCGTGCGCGCAATGACCTTGCGCAACGCATCCTGACCGAGGCCCGCAGTGGTCGGATAGACCGGTGTGAGCCGGTCGGGCAATGGCACACCTTCGTCGACAACCTTGAATTGCGGATGAACGATTTCCAGCCCGAAATGACCTTCGCGCACCTCGCCGAACACGCGAACGCGCTTGCCGGGCGCCAGGGATTTCTGGTGATTCGGATAAAAATGAAAGAAGCGCAGCACGAGCTGGGCCTCACCTTGCGCGATCAGCGACACGAGCTGGCGCCGAGGCCGGAAATGCACGTCGGTGTTGATCACCGTGCCTTCCGCCTGTGCGGTGATCCCGGGCTGCAATGCCGCAATCGGCACCGTGCGGGTGTGGTCTTCGTAGCGCAGCGGCAAATGCAGCACGAGGTCCTGCTCCCGCGCGATGCCGAGCTTGACCAGCTGGTCGGCAAGCCCGCGTCCCGGTGCCGCCTTGTCGTTCTTGCCCGCGGCAGAGTTGGTCTTGGCCGGCGTGGCGGCGCGCGTGCGCGCAGTGGCAGTCAGGCGAGCTCCCCAATCCGGCAGGCAGGCGACGTTAGCGCGTGAAGCCGATCGCGTTGGCCGGTGGTGACAATTCGGCAATGCCCTCGACCTCGATGCGTGCGCCGCGCGGCAACGCGGCCACCTGATAAGTCGCGCGCGCCGGGTAGGGGGCCTTGAAGTAGCTCGCCATGATCTCGTTGACCTTGACGAAATCGGCCAGATCGGCCATCAGCATCGTGAGCTTGACCACGTCATCGAGCTCGCCATCCGCGGCCTGCACGACCGCGCGCAGATTCTTGAACACCTGATGGGCTTGGGCTTCGACGCCCTCGAGCAAATTGCCGGTAGCAGGGTCCAGACCCAGCTGACCGGAGAGGTAAACGGTGTTGCCTGCGCGCACGCCTTGTGAATAAGGTCCGAGCGCTGCGGGTGCGTGCTTCGAGGTGACGGCTTCCTTGCCCATGGCGCCTCCGTTGCAATCCGGAAACTCTAGCACGCCCCGGCAAACCGGATCACGGCAGAGCGCGGTGTGAAGCAATCGGCCCATCGTGCGGATTCGCTGGTCGGCAATCACCGCTGTACTTCGAGTCCCGCGGCGATCCAGGCATCGATGCCACCGTGCAATGGCCGCACCCGCTTGAATCCGAGGCTGCGGAGCTTTCTCGCCAACGTCACGGCACTCGCTTCGTTGGGGCACGCGCAATACACCACCACTTCCGAAGTGGTCACCACATCGCCCAATCCGGCGAGTGAATGGATGTCGACCGTTCGCGCGCCCGGGATGCGGCCGGTCGCTTCTTGCGACATGGCGGAGCGCACATCGAGGATCGCGCCCACCTTGTCGCCTGCGATCAGCGCGCGCAACTCATCCACGGAGATGCGGTCCATGCGTATTTGCCGCGCGAACAGAATCCGCTGCCACCATTTGACGCCGATATAGACGGCCAATGCCGCCGCGAGCAGCACCAGACCCCACTTGCCCAGGGCCGCGAGCGTATCCACCACGTCGTTCACGGCCTCGCGAAAGAGATAGCCAAGTGACACCGCCGCGCCGACCCAAAGCAATGCACCCAGAGCGTCGAAGATCAGGAATTTCCAATATCGCATCCTGACCGCACCGGCGAGCGCGGTGGAGACCGAGGCAAACCCGGGAATGAACTTGGCGACCAGCATCGAGCGCGCGCCCCAGCGCGCAAAAATGGACTCGGTCTGGCGCACGCACGAATCGGGGGACAGCGAGACTTTGCACAGCAGGCGCAACACGCGCATCCCGATCCGCCGGCCGGTGAGATACCAGAAAGTATCGGCGAGGACCGCGCCGGCGACGGCGACCACCACCAGCAGCACCAGACCCTGCCGGCTGGACCCCATCAGCGCCCCGGCCACGATCATCGTAGGAATGGCCGGAATCGGCAGGCCGCCCTGCTCCAGGAGCACGTTGATGAACACGAAACTTAAGCCGAACTCGCGCAGCAAGTCGATGAGATTCATGGCCGGAGCGTATCGCAATCGGGCCGGTGCGCAACTGAAGCGAGCGCTGGCCGCCAGGGACCCGCCAGCCGAACGCAATTCGCCGGGCAGCGCGGTCCAAACGCAGTTTGCGCGGCACCGCGGCCGAACGCGCGGATTGACGGACCATTTACGGGCAAAGGCCGGCCCGGGTATAATTTAGCCCTCTGGGGACGTAGCTCAGCTGGGAGAGCGCCGCGTTCGCAATGCGGAGGTCGGGAGTTCGATCCTCCTCGTCTCCACCAACAAACTCCGAGGGTTAGGGCCTGTCCTAA
>JANXZT010000316.1 GCA_025355395.1 Betaproteobacteria bacterium | reverse complement strand
GCGCGTACCCCTACGCGGCGAACAACGTGCTCGACTACAACCTTCTGCGCGATGGCGTTCGCGCAATCATCGAGGCGGGACATATCGAATACCAGGAGACATTCTGCGAGGATATCCTGTCGATGTGCCTCGCCATGCCGCGCGTCAGCAGGGCACGCGTGAAGGTGGCGAAGCTTGATGCCTTCCCGGATTGTACCGCCGTCGGCTGCGAGATTGAGCGATCGAAGATGGATATGGAATTGCTCGGTCTCGCGCCCCGCGAAATGGCGCTCGCCGCCGAGGACTTCGGCCTCCCGTGATGAGATGGCGTAAGTTGCCGGCAGCGCAGCGCGCTGGCAGCGAAGGCATCGCGGGTGCGAATGGCGCCGGGACGGACGGGTCGCGAACGGCAACGGCGCTGCGACGGGCATGTTTCCATCGGAAATGGATGGCGTTTCCTTCCGAAACCGCGCGCCGGAGTGGGCTTCGTCTGCGCAAAACAGGCGAATCCACCCGCTTGAGTGCCGCCCTCACGCTTGGCACGAAAGATGCTGCCTCTGATCGAAGAACGCTCGCGTGTATGCGACGGGCGCGCATTCGTCGTCCCGCCTCCACTCACCCGGTGCCCGGCCAATGACCACTCACCGCTATCGCGACCGTCACGAGCACCGCTTCGAGAATCACGCCGCGCAAAAGACCAAGTTCACGACGTGCTACATGTGCGCGTGCCGGTGCGGGATCAAGGTCACGCTCGAGAACGATCACATCCGCTTCATCCAAGGCAACCGCAATCACCCGGTCAACCAGGGCGTGCTGTGCGCCAAGGGTTCGGCCGGCATTATGAAGCAATATTCGCCGGCCAAGCTCCGCAAGCCGCTGCTGCGCAAGCCCGGGAGCGAGCGTGGCGCGGGCGAATTCGTCGAGATCGAGTGGGATGCCGCGCTTGATCTCTTCACCGAGCGGCTGGCCCGGATCCGTGCTACCGACCCGAAGAAGCTCGCGTTCTTCACCGGGCGCGATCAGATGCAGGCGCTCACCGGGTTGTGGGCGCAGCAGTTCGGCACGCCCAACTGGGCCGCGCACGGTGGATTCTGTTCCGTCAACATGGCGGCAGCGGGGCTGTATTCGATCGGCTTTTCGTTCTGGGAATTCGGCGCGCCCGATTGGGATCAGGCCAAATATTTTCTGTTATGGGGCGTGGCGGAAGATCACTCGTCGAACCCCATCAAGATCGGCCTCGACAAGCTCAAGCGCAACGGCGCGAAATTCGTGTCGATCAATCCGGTGCAGACCGGATATTCCGCGATTGCCGATGAATGGGTGCCGATACGCCCCGGCACCGATGGCTTGCTCGCGCTTTCGATCGTCCACGTGCTGCTCTCGCGTGAGCTCTTCGATTGGGAATTCCTGGTCCGCTATTCCAACGCGCCCTGGCTCGTGGTGCAGACGCCGGGCGTGGCGGGCGACGGCCTGTTCCTGCGCGATGCCGAGGGTCAGCCGCTTGTTCTGGACCAGACGAGCAGGAGCTTCGTCAGCGGAATGCAGCCCGACATCACCCCCGCGCTCTTCGGCGAATTCGAAGCCCCCGATGGTCGCCGCGTGAAAACGGTGATGAGCCTCATCGCGGAGCGCTACCTCGATTCGAGGTATGCACCGGCCAATGTGGCGAGCGAATGCGGCGTTCCCGCCGCAACGATCGAACGCCTCACGCTGGAGATGGCGCACGTCGCGTTCGAGGAGTCGATCGAAGTCAAGGCGCAGTGGACCGACTGGTACGGACGCACGCACGACAAGTTCGTCGGCCGCCCGGTGGCGATGTATGCGATGCGCGGGATCTCCGCGCACTCGAACGGTTTTCAGTCGTGTCGCGCGATCCACCTGATCCAGCTGCTGCTCGGGGCGCTGTACGGTCCGGGCAACTTCCGCGCGCGTGCGCCTTACCCCAAGCCGATACCACCGCACCAGCTTCCTGAGAACAACCTCGACGTCATCAACGCTCCGAACACGCCGCTGACCCGGCCGCCACTCGGTTTCCCGACGCGCCCGGAAGACCTCGCGATCGACAAGGACGGCAAGCCGATCCGCATCGACAAAGCCTATTCGTGGGAGTCTCCGATCGCCGCGCACGGCCTCATGCACATGGTGATCGCGAACGCGGTGGCGGGCGATC
>JANXZT010000114.1 GCA_025355395.1 Betaproteobacteria bacterium | reverse complement strand
TGACCTCACCCATCACTACGTGTGCGGCCTGTGCAAGATGCCTTCGCGTGCCGGCAAGACACGCGCCGCGGCTTGAATAGCGGCCTAAAACCGCGCCTGATCGCGCAATCGTCGTTCGCCGCGCCGCCGAATAATGGCTTCATCAGCCCGGAGGATGGATGCCATGACCGAACAACTTGATCCTGCACGCATCGGCGCGGTCTCGCGCCACGGCGCAGAAACCGCGATGAAGCGGCAAACAGGCACCTGCAGTCTGGTAATGGGCTGCTGTGTCACAAAACAACTGGGGACATCATGATGAATGCCACGATCCGGCAGCACGTCGCAGGCGGTGCGGCGAACACGCAGCAGCGCGTAAAGGAGTTTGCACCGCTGGTGCGCCGCATGGCGTATCACCTCACCGCCAAGCTGCCGCCCAGTGTTGCGATCGATGACATTGTGCAGGCCGGCATGATCGGCCTTATGGATGCGGCTACCCGCTACCAGGAAGGACAGGGCGCGCAGTTCGAGACCTTCGCTTCGCAGCGCATTCGCGGCGCAATGCTCGACGAGCTGCGCCAGAACGACTGGCTGCCGCGCAAGACGCGCAAGGCGTTGCGCCAAGTCGAAATGGCGGTCAGCCGGCTCGAGCAACGATTGGGACGTGCACCCGGCGAAGCGGAGATTGCACAAGAGCTTGGGGTGCCCCTTGCGCAGTACCAGGCGGTGTTGCAGAACGCCCGCGGCTACGAGCTCGTTCATCTCGAGGATTTCGGGCGAGATGGCGACGACGATTATCTCGAGCGTCATTGCCCCGACGTGCGCGCCGACCCGCTGGAATTGCTAAAAGGCGCGCGCTTCCGCGACGCTTTGATTCAGGCCATCGAGATGCTGCCTGAGCGTGAAAAGCTCCTGATGGGGCTCTATTACGAGCACGATCTCAATTTCAAGGAAATCGCGACGGTCCTCGACGTGAGCGAATCGCGGGTATGCCAGTTACACACCCAAGCGGTGTCGCGCCTGCGTGCCCGGCTGGTTCATTCCTGATATCAGGAAAAATGCAATGGTGCCGGCTACGCAACGCTTTCGTGCCATCGATGAGTGTCAGCTTGGTGGCCGTTGATGAGGTGGCCGTTGCCGATATTGACCTGCCGCGCCTCGGCCGCCACGGCGCGCAAGCTCGCCCAATCATCATGGATCGGTGTCGCGAGCGCTTCCGGCAGCGACCCGGTTTCGATACCCTGCGGCGTCACCGCCATGCCCGATTCGATCAATAGCCCTACCCGCGCACGCGCGAGCACTTCGAGCTCACCGATGCGCCGCAGCTTGGCCTTGGCGGCCTCGGTGACCGCATCGTGGTCGGCTGCCTGCAGCGCTTGCTGCTCGCGTACCAATACCAGGAGGAGTGCCCGGTGGCCCTCGATTTCCGCGCGAAGCACCGCACGAAGCGTACCCACAACAGAGGCGTCGAATGGCATCAGGAATACTTCCGCAGCCCCGCAAGAGCACCCGAGAGCATGGCATCGGCGACCGCTTCCGCATGCACCTGCAACCGCCCTGCGTCAAGCGCCTCGGCAGCGGCAGCGACCTTGGCCAGGTTGACGTCGTGGCTCGTCGGTCCGCGCTCGGCGAGGGCCGGCCGCGGCTGATCGGCCAAAGGCTGGCGGCCGTCCCGCTCCCAGTCGGCGCACTGGCGTCGGGTGCGCCGCCGCCGGCGGTTGATGTGAGCCGGCGCGACTGACGTGTTGTCGACCTGGGCCCCAGTGAGGGCCGGGTAGCTTTTCATGGATGTCCATTCAACGCCGCTTGAGGCGATTCGCTTGGCCGGTGGCGTCGTACCCGGTTCGGTAAGGAGGCTATCGGCACGCCAGTCCCGGAACTTGAAAGGACAGGGTGGATGCGCGAGGTGCGGGCCGCCGGCACCCGCTACTCCGGATCGCGCAGGGTCCGATCCATCATCAACAACATCGCAGCGGTGGCACCCCAGATGAAGCGGTCACCGTACGGGATGGCCCAATAGTCCCGTCGCCGTTCCCCCAGCATGCGAAAGTGGCGTTGCTGATTGGCTGGGTCGAGGAGGTGAGCGAGGGGGACTTCGAAGACTTCAGCGACCTCGATCGGATCGGGCCGCAATTCGAAGGGCGGCTCGATCCAGCCCACGATCGGAGTCACGCGAAAGCCGGTGACCGTCTCGTAGGTGGCAAGCTCGCCCAGGATGGCCACGCGTTCGCGCGCCAACCCTACTTCTTCATAAGCTTCGCGCAACGCCGCCGCGGCCAGTGACGGGTCATCCGGTTCCACACGGCCGCCGGGAAAGCTGATCTGGCCGGGATGATCGGGAAGATCGGCGCTGCGCTGGGTGAGCAGCACCTGCAGGCCTTCGGGCCGATTCACGAGCGGCACGAGCACTGCGGCGGGCTTTGCCGTGCCTTCGCGCCCGGGCAGGCGAAAGCCATCGGAAAGGTTGCGCAACTCAGGCGGGATGGGTCGAGCCAGACGATTCGCAAGCCAGGCTTGCTGTGCTGCGGGAGAAAGTTCGAACAGCGCAAGCATCAACGGTGGCCGCAAGTTGGGCAGCATGCGGCCCATCGCACATTGTACCGTGCGACATCACTACTTCATGCCGAGGCCTCGCGCCTGATATTTTCCACGCTGTCTTCGACCTGCGCATACTGTCCGCGCGCCGTGAATTGCGCGCCGAGCAGAATGATCGCCGGACCGATGAACTGCGTTGCCAGGGTGGGTAGCCCCGCCAACGTGGTGTGGATTTGGCGCGATTCCGGGAGCGACGCGTTTTCGACGATCGCTACCGGAGTCGCCGCCGGTTTCCCCGCTGCGATCATCGCCGCGGCGATGGCTGCCGCTTGTCCCGCGCCCATGTAAATGGCCGCTGCATCCGCCGCCATGAGCGGTGCCAGCCATTCGCCGGGGTGCAGCCCTTCACCGACGCGCGGCGTCACGAAGACGATGCTGCGGGCCGTGCCACGCTGTGTGAGGGAGGTTCCCAGTGTGGCACTCGCGGCGAGCGCGGCGGTGACGCCAGGCACGATCTCGTAGGCAAGTCCCGCGTGCTCGAGGGCTTTGATCTCTTCCTGCGCGCGGCCGAACAGCATGGGATCGCCGCCCTTCAGTCGCACCACTGTGGCGTGCCGTGCCGCGGCATCGACCAGGCGCTTGTTGATGAAACGCTGTGCGGTTGAATACCGTCCGCAGCGTTTGCCGACGGCGATCACTTCAGCGTGCGTGGCCAATGCAACGACTTCCGGATGCACCAATGCGTCATGAAACAGGATATCCGCAGCGGCGATGACCCGGGCCGCGCGCAAGGTCAGGAGGTCCGGTGCACCCGGGCCCGCACCAACAAGATAGACCTTGCCACTCATTGCAATCAGCCGCAGGGGAACCAGACATCGCGCGGTGCGGCTTCGGCGACCCGCGTTACCCGTTCCCGGAACCACGGGTGCGGGGTGTGGGTGGACGCGGTGTAGACGCGATCAAAGGCGGTGAGGCCGGCAAGCTCCCTCTCGGGGTCGAGGTCGCTCCGCACCGCGAACGCGTCAAAACCGCATTCGCGAAGATAAAAGAGCTGGTCCCGAAAGATGTCGCCCACTGCGCGGAGCTCACCGGCGAATCCATAACGTTCCCGCAACAGGCGCGCGGTCGAAAAGCCGCGGCCGTCGCCGAACTTCGGAAAATCCACGGCGATCACCGGCAACTGCGCCACGTCCGCCGCGAGTTTTGCAGGCTCCTCGTCCGGCGCGAGCCATACACCGATCTCTCCGCGAGCGAGAAGGGCACTGCGCTCGGCCTGCCACAGCCGCAAGGGGACCAGGACCGGTCCTGTTGCCGGCACATCGCCAGCCGCCGCGTCCGCTCCGAGGAGGGTCCACGCGTCGTCGATCACGCGGTCATGCTTGATGAGCTTCGGCATAGACGTGCTCCTTGAACGGCTCGATGCCGACCCGACGGACGGTATCGGAAAAAGTCTCTTCCTCGGATCGGCGGGCGATGTAGACGTTGATCAGGCGGGCGATGACGGCGGGCATTTGATGCGCTGCGAACGATGGCCCGATCACCTTGCCCAGCGCAGCGTGTTTGCCCTGCGCTCCGCCGATCGAGACCTGGTACCACTCGGCGCCGTTCTTATCGACGCCCAGGATCCCGATGTTGCCAACGTGGTGGTGGCCGCAGGCATTCATGCAACCGGAAATGTTGAGATCGAGCTCGCCTATGTCGTGCAGGTAATCGAGATCATCGAATTGCCGCTGGATGGCCTCCGCAATCGGGATCGACTTGGCATTGGCGAGGCTGCAGAAGTCACCGCCGGGGCAACAGATGATATCAGTGAGAAGTCCGATGTTGGGTGTCGCGAGGCCCAGGGTTCTCAATGACGACCACAGCTCGAAGAGATCGCGCTGGCGCACATCGCTCAAGATCAGGTTCTGCTCATGCGACACCCGAAGCTCGCCGAAGCTCAAGGTGTCGGCGAGATCGGCGATCGCCTCCATCTGCTCGGAAGTGACATCGCCCGGCGGCACGCCGGTCTTCTTCAACGACAGCGTTACCGCGGCGTAGCCTGGCACCTTGTGCGCGAACACATTGCGCTCGACCCACCGCTCGAAAGCGCGGTTGTCGGCGCGCGCAGCCCGATAGCCGGAGTCCACCGGTGGCAGCGATTCATACGCCGGTGCCTCGAAATGCGCCGCGAGCCTTGCGATTTCGCCTTCGGGAACGGTGTTGGGGCCACCGGCCAGATGCGCCCACTCGGCCTCGACCTCTTCGGCAAAGCGCGTGGGCGTACGTTCCTTGACCAGGATCTTGATGCGCGCCTTGTAGATGTTGTCGCGCCGTCCATATCGGTTATAGACCCGCAGGATCGCGTCCAGATAGTTGAGGAGCTCGGCCTCGGGAACGAAGTCGTGGATCACATGGCCGACCATCGGCGTGCGTCCGAGTCCGCCGCCGACGATGACGCGAAAGCCGACCCCACCGTCTTCGCCACGCAGCGCATGAAGTCCGATGTCGTGCACGAGCGTGGCCGCACGATCGGTCGTAGCGCCGCTCACTGCAATCTTGAATTTGCGCGGCAGGAACGAGAATTCGGGATTCAGGGTCGACCACTGCCTGATGAGCTCGCAATAGGGTCGCGGGTCCACGATCTCGTCGGCCGCAACGCCCGCGAAATGGTCGCTGGTCGTGTTGCGGATGCAATTGCCGCTGGTCTGGATGGCGTGCATCTCGACCTCGGCCAGATCGTTGAGAATTTCCGGCACATCGACGAGCGCCGGCCAGTTGAGCTGCAGGTTCTGGCGCGTGGTGAAGTGGCCGTAGCCGCGGTCGTAGCGCCGGGCGATGGTGGCCAAGGCGCGAAGCTGACGGGTCGATAACAGCCCATAGGGGATTGCAATGCGCAACATCGGCGCATGCTTCTGGATGTAGAGTCCATTACGCAGCCGCAAGGGACGAAACTCGTCCTCGGTCAACTCGCCAGCGAGAAAGCGGCGGGTCTGGTTCCGAAATTCTGCCACCCTGCGATGGACGATGGAGCGGTCGAAGGCGTCGTAGCGATACATCCTGGAGTTCGCGGCAAAAACACGAACTGCAGACGTTACCGGCTGCGTCTTATAAAATGAAGGAATGAATAGGCACTTCGATATGCCATCCCGGACTAAGTGCGGTCATGTCTGATCGCGCCCTCATCCTGTTCGCGCATGGCGCGCGCGACCCGCGCTGGGCCGAGCCCCTGCAGATCTTGCAAAAGCGGCTGGCCACTCTCGCGCCCGGGACCCCGGTGGCGCTCGCTTTCCTGGAGTTCATGTCACCGGATCTTCCGAGCGCGGCAGCGACACTGGTGGCCGGCGGCGCGCGGCGGTTGCAGATTGTGCCGGTGTTCCTGGGGCAAGGTGGGCATGTGCGCGACGATTTGCCCCGTCTCGTCGCTGCGTTACGGTCGCGGCATCCGCAGGTGGACGTCCGCTTGAGCGACGCGGTAGGGGAAGTCCCGGAGGTGCTCGACGCGATCGCAAATTATTGCGAGCGTCAGGCGCACACGTAGTATTGCGGAAGCGTCGGCGTCTTGACTAAAGTCGGATTCGCTTGCGCGGGCTGGCCTGCTCAGGTTTGAGGGGATGCACCGCCCGCAATCGCGCCGGTTTCGCGCAAGACCTCCTCCGCCAGATGGAAGGCGGTATTGGCCGCCGGCACGCCGCAATAGATGGCGGCTTGCAGGATCGTCTCCTTGATCTGATCGGGCGTAACGCCATTGTTGGCCGCGGCGCGCACATGCAACTTGAATTCATCGCTGCGATTGAGCGCGATCAGCATCACGAGCGTCAGCAAGCTCCGGGTGTGGCGCGGAAGGCCCGGCCGGGTCCAGATGGTGCCCCATGCGTAGCGGGTGATGAGGTCCTGGAATTCCCCGTTGAAGGCATTGAGATTCTGCACCGAGCGGTCGACATGCGCATCGCCTAGCACCGCGCGCCGGACCTCGAGTCCCTTGGTATAGCGTTCACGTTCGTCCATGGTGGCGTCCTTCACGGCTGCAGGAAGTCGAGGACGGCGGCACTGAATTGCGGCGCGGCCTCCAGATTGGAAAGATGCCCGGCCGGCAGCTCGACGTAGCGCGCGCCGGCGATGTGCTCGGCGATGAAGCGGCCGTCGGCCGGTGGCGTAGCCGCATCGAAGGCGCCGGCTATCACCAGCGTTGGGCGGGCAATGCTCGCGATCGCGTTGCGCTGATCCATATCGCGCACGGCGGCGCACGCCGCGACGTAGCCCGCGGCCGGAGTGTGCTCCAGCATGGCACGGGTAATAGCGACCTGCGCCGGGTGGGCCCCGAGGAAGCCGGCCGTGAACCACCGCTCGAGTACCGCCTGGGCAATGACGCCCATGCCTCCACCGTTCACCTTCTCGATGCGTGCATTCCACATTTCCAGGGGAGGAATACGCGCCGCGGTGTTGGCAAGCACGAGACGATCGATTCGATAGCCTGCATGGATGGCAAGCCACATCCCGGTCATCCCACCCATCGACAGCCCGCAGAAATGCGCGCGCTCGATGCCGATGCAATCAAGAAGCCCCAGCACATCGCGCCCGAGTTGCTCGATCGTGTAGGGGCCCGGTGTCACGGCCGAGCGCCCATGTCCTCGCGCGTCGTAACGGATGACGCGGAACGACTGAGTCAATGCCGGGATCTGTGGATCCCACATCGAAAGGTCAGTGCCAAGTGAGTTGGACAATATCAGCGGAGCGGCTCCGGCCTTGCCGTCGATCCGGTAATGGAACGGTGCACCCGCGATGTCGATGAAAGCCATGTTCTTCAGAGATCAAAGAAAACGGTCTCGCCAGCGCCTTGAACCACGACGTTCCACTCGAGCTCGTGCCTGCCGGTGCCCTGGCGTGCGATCAATGTCTGGCGGCGTTCGGCGGGCACCCTTTGCAGGATCGGGTCTTCGGTGTTCGCGGGGTCATCGGGAAAATACATCCGCGTGCTCAAGTGCTTCAGCAGCCCGCGCGAAAAGATCAGGACGTTGAGATGCGGCGCCTGCATCGCAGCGCCCGCACCCGGCACGCGTCCCGGCTTGATCGAAGTAAAGCGGAAGCGACCGCTGGCATCGGTCGGTATGCGGCCGAACCCCTTGAAGGCGGGCTCGAGCGGCGTTTCGGAGACTGCTTCCGGATGGGCGTAGCGGCCGTGGGCGTTAGCCTGCCAGATCTCGACCACGGCGTCGGCCATGGGCTCGCCGTCGCCATCAACGATGCATCCGGTCACGGTGATGCGCTCGCCGGTGACGCCGGCCGGCGCGAGATTGTCGTTGTTGAGGCGCGCAAACCCGATGGCAACGTAGGGTCCGACGGTTTGCGAAGACGTGGCGAGCAGACTCATGTTACCCCCCCATGGGCGTGGAGTCGCGCCCGCGCAGGACGATGTCGAAGCGATAGGCGAGCGCGAATTCCGGGATCGTGTTTTCCCAGTCGAACACGGAAATCAACCGTTGCCGCGCCTTGTCGTCCGGAATGCAGTTGTACATGGGATCGTAGGGCAGGAGCGGGTCGCCCGGAAAATACATCTGTGTCACGAGGCGTTGCGCGAGCCCCAGCCCGAACAGCGCGAAGTGCAGATGCGCCGGCCGCCAGGCGTTGCTGTGGTTGCGCCAGGGGTATGACCCCGGCTTGATGGTCATGAAGCGATAACGGCCCGCATCGTCGGTGAGCAGTCGGCCGCAGCCACTGAAATTGGGATCGAGCGGTGCGTCGTGCTGATCCGAAACGTGACGGTAGCGTCCCGCCGCGTTGGCCTGCCACATCTCGATCAGCGCGCCGGGAACCGGGCGGCCATTCTCGTCGAGCACTCGCCCCGAGACCACTATCCGTTCGCCGAGAGGTGCGCCTTCATGCTGGCGGGTAAGGTCGTCATCTTTGCCGCCGATGTCGTCGTAGCCGAAAAGCGGTCCCGTCACCTCCGACAGCGTTTGCGGCAGGACGACGAGGGGGCGCGATGGCGAGCGCTTGACGGTGGATCGATAGTGCGGATAAAGATAATCCGGCTGGGTGTCCCAGAACGGACGGCGGTAACCCTTGACATCGGACATGGTGGCTCCTGATGGCGGACGGCGCGGTCGCCGCGGCGGTAAGCCGATACCGGGTGAATCGCGCAACAGTGCAATGGTACGCGAGGCGAGTGCGCGGCCTGCGCTATTATTGGCGAGCCGTCATGCAATGCGCGCACCGCGTGAGATCACGCACAAGTCCTGCACGATACCGAGTCGTTTGCCGCGCCGTCAACCGTGAACACGAGGCTTTGATGATCAACAAGATTGTCGCATCGCTTGACGCAAGCGTCGCGGACATCCCCGATGGCTCGACGATCATGATCGGCGGTTTCGGCACCGCGGGCATGCCGTCCGCGCTGGTCGATGCCCTGATCCGGCAAGGTGCGCGTGATCTCACCATTGTCGGCAACAATGCCGGCAACGCCGAAATCGGTCTCGCAGCGCTGCTCAAGGCCCGCCGGGCGCGCAAGATCATCTGCTCGTTTCCGCGGCAGACTGATTCGTACGTTTTCGATGCACTGTATCGCGCCGGCGACATCGAGCTCGAGCTCGTTCCGCAGGGCAATCTCGCCGAACGCATCCGGGCGGCGGGTGCTGGCATTGGCGCCTTTTTCACGCCAACGGGCTACGGCACGCCACTCGCAGAGGGCAAGGAAACGCGCTTGATCGATGGCCGCAACTATGTGCTCGAGTATCCCCTCCACGCCGACTACGCCCTCATCAAGGCGGATCGCGGCGACCGGTGGGGCAACCTCGTGTATCGGAAGACCGCCCGCAACTTCGGCCCGATCATGGCGAGCGCCGCCAGATGCTCCATCGCCCAAGTCCGCGAAGTCGTCCCGCTGGGGGCGCTCGACCCGGAGATCATTGTCACGCCAGGCATCTTCGTGCAGCGCGTCGTGGCCATTCGCGACGACGCTGTGCGGGCCGTGGCGGGTGCTGCCGCCTGAACCGCTGCGATCGTTCGAGGAGTCTCCCAATGAAGCGCTTTACCCGCGATCAGATGGCAGCACGCGTGGCGCGGGATATCCAGGAGGGCGCCTACGTGAATCTTGGCATCGGCTTGCCCACTCTCGTGGCCAATCACTTGCCCAAAGGTCGCGAGATTTTCTTGCACAGTGAGAACGGCCTCCTGGGCATGGGTCCGGCCCCCGCGCAGGGAGAGGAAGATTTCGACCTCATCAACGCCGGCAAGCAACCGGTAACTCTTCTTCCGGGCGGCGCCTATTTTCATCACGCGGATTCCTTTGCGATGATGCGTGGCGGGCATCTCGATATCTGCGTGCTGGGGGCATTTCAGGTATCCGCCACCGGCGATCTGGCCAACTGGCACACCGGGGCGCCCGATGCTATTCCCGCTGTGGGTGGCGCGATGGATCTCGCGATAGGCGCGAAGCGCGTGTTCGTCATGATGGAACACCAGACCAGAAGCGGCGAGAGCAAGATCGTGCCGCGCTGCACCTATCCGCTGACGGGTGTGGCCTGTGTGACCCGCGTCTTCACCGATCTTGCCGTAATCGACATCACGCCCGCGGGCATGCGGGTGGCGGAAATGGTGGAAGGACTGCCGTTCGACGAGCTGCAGCGCATGACAGCGGTGCCGCTGTTGCCACCGGTCGCGGCGCTGGGTGCCGCATGATCGCTGCCATCGCCAATTACCATCGCCAACTACCATCGCCAACCGTGACATCGTCATTCTAACGTCGCCAACCGTGACGTCGTCAACCGTGACATCGCCAACCGTGACGTCGTCATTCTAACGTCGCCAACCGTGACGTCGTCATTCTAACGTCGTCAACCGTGACATCGTCATTCCCGCGCACGCGGGAATCCATTTTTTCGGATTCAAAAGAAGGGTCCAGTCCAGAGAAAAAATAGGTCAAGGTCAAGGTCAAAATGGGTCCCTGCGTTCGCAGGGATGACGGTCAAGCACCGTCCCGTTCGCAGGGCTGACGGTCAAGCACCGTCCCGTTCGCGGGGCTGACGGTCAAGCACCGTCCCGTTCGCAGGGATGACGGTCAAGCACGGTCCCGTTCGCGGGGCTGACGGTTGATGTCCGCGAAGAGCTTGAATCCCACCTCCCAAAATGGGCCCCCGCGTTCGCGGGGGTGACGGTTGCCTACCGTCACTTTCGCGGGGTGACGGATTACTACCGTGACTTTCGCAGGAATGACGATTGGGTCTTCGTTATCGCGGCTGGCAGACCACATCGACGAGCGCCGGTGCGCCGCTCTTGACCACTGCCGCCGCGCGCTTCAAGGCCGGTCCCAGTGCCGCAGGATCGCTGATGGGCCCCTCTGCCCAGACGCCGTGCGCTTTGGCGAGCATCGCGAAATCGATATCCGGATTGCTGATCGCATTCCCGATCCACGCCTGATCGGGCCGGCGGTCATGCAACGCGGCCATGCGCTGCAGATGCATGAGCTCCTGGTGGTACGCGCGGTTGTTGTGCATGACGTAGAGAATCGGAATCCTGTGATGCGCGGCCGTCCACAGCACGCCCGGCGCATAGAGCAAGTCCCCATCCGGCTGGAAGGTCACCGTGAAGAGTCCCTTTTCACGATTGGCAAGTGCCACGCCCAGGGCGCCACCCACGCCGTACCCCACGCCTTGGCCACCCGCACCGCCGAGCATCTGGTGATAGCGGGTGGTCGGCCACAACCGGCGCGCCCACGTGATGCGATCGCTGACCGCGAGCGACCACGGCTCGTCCTTGATCACGTTCCACGTTTCCATGGCGAGACGCGCTGTGCTGACCGGTGTTGCATCCCAACCGACGGCCGCACCCGATTTCGCTTGCTGGATGAGCTTTAGCTGGTCTTCGCGCAGCTTGCCGGCGCGCGCAGCGAAGGCATTACGACGATCCGCGGTCGTTGCCCGACGGATGTGTTCGATGAGTGAGGGCAGGGTCGCTTCGGCATCGCCAATGATCGGGAGATCGATGGCCTGGAAGCGCTGGAAATCCTGGTAGTTCGAGCGGATGTACGCATCGGCCATGGAGATGCTGATGGTGCGCACATCTTTTTTGGCGAGACTGCGGTGCTCCTTGTGCGGATCGCTGATCGAATTGAACTGTCCGAACGGGTCCGCGACTTCGAGCAGCAACACGACATCGGCTTCGCGCACCAAGCCACGCCGCGCATCGCTCAGGCACAGCGGGTGCCGGCTGGGAAAATTCATCCGTGAGCCTAAGTCGATGACGGGCGCGCCGAGCAACTCGGCGAGCTCGACCATGCGCTCCACGCCCTCCTGGCTGCGCACCGCGCGATCGGCGATGATGACAGGGGCCTTGGCGGCAAGAAGCCACTGGGCGGCTTCGGCGAGCGCGCCGGCATCGCCTTGCGGAAGTCGCGGCGCGGTGAGTTTGGGAATCGCGAGCTCGCCGGGATTCTCGATCGGCCCCTCCTGCAGCTCGATGTCGGCCATCAGCAGCACCGGCTCCATCGGCGGCGTGGTCGCTACCCGATAGGCGCGGACAGCGGATTCGGCGAAGTGCTGCAACGAGCCGGGCTGATCGTCCCATTTGACGAAGTCACGTACTATCGCCGCCGCATCCTGCACGGAGTGATACCACTCGGTGCCGGCACGGCGCTTGGTGGCGTCAACACCATTGCCCGCAACCACGAAGATCGGCACCCTGTCACACCACGCGTTGTAGAGGCCCATCGCCGCGTGCTGCAGGCCTACGGTGCCGTGCGCCATCACCATCATCGGCTTGCCGGCCGCCTTGGCGTACCCGTGGGCAATCGACACCGACGACTCTTCATGCAGGCAAGTGATTAGCTCGGGCTTCCTGTTGCCGCCGTAGTTGACGATCGACTCGTGAAGACTCCTGAAGCTCGAGCCCGGATTGGCGGTGACATAGTCGAGATTGAGCGTCTTGATCACGTCGACCATGAAATCCGAGCCCGGTCGGCCAATGACAATGTCGCCCGGGATGGGCTTCGATTTCTTTTCCTTCGCCGGCGACTTGTCGCCACTGCGCGCAGCCGGATCGTCGTCCGTGGCAATGGCCGGCGCAGCCATGGCGGTAGCCGCCAATCCCGCGCCGGCGGCTGCCGCGGTTTTCAGAAAGGCCCGGCGATCGATGCTGCCGCTCTTGGTTTCGTCACTCATGTGTGTTGCTCCTGCGTGTTCAGGACACCCGGGGCCTCAGGGCGCTTGGCTCAAAAGGTCGATGTCCTTCGCCACGCGTCCGGGCTTGATGGATACCAGATACGCGTGAATGTCCTTCAACGCCTCGTCGCTCACGTACTTCGCCGGGTAGCGCGGCATGTCCTGCCGTGGGTGGCGCACCTGTTGCGCGAACGCTTCGAACGGCCATTGACTCGGGGCGATCTTTGGCCCCGCGCCGCGTTCGCCGCCCTGGCCCACGGTCCCGAGGCAGCTGAAACAGTATTTGTCCATGTAGAGCTGGTGACCGCGTTCGGCCGACCCGGACGTGGCTTGCGCCTGCACCAGCGCAGCGCTCATGCCGAGCGCCAGGCAAACGAACCCCTTGCCGGCATGGGATCGCATTCGATTTCTCCTTGGGAGCCGGCGACCAGT
>JANXZT010000314.1 GCA_025355395.1 Betaproteobacteria bacterium | reverse complement strand
TGTCCCGGTCAGTGACGTGTTCGCGGGATTGCAGGCGCAGATGGGGTCGCTCTACGTCAACGACTTCAACAAGGCCGGACGGACCTACCGGGTGACGATCCAGGCGGACGCGCAGTACCGCGCCCAGCCGGAGGATTTGGGCAACATCTACGTGCGCTCGACCACGACCGGCACCATGATTCCGCTGAAGTCGCTCATCACCGTGTCGAACATCATCGGACCGGAGCAGATCGAGCGCTACAACGGTTATATTGCCGCCAAGGTCCTGGGCGGCGCCAAACCCGGCTACAGCTCGGGCGAAGCGCTGCGCGCCGTCGAGCAGGTCGCCAGGGAAACCCTGCCAGTCGGCTACAGCATCGCCTGGACGGGTCAGGCCTTCCAGGAGCAGCGCACGGGCAATGCCTCGATCTTCGCGTTCGGGTTTGCGCTCATCATGGTCTACCTCATCCTGTCCGCACTCTACGAGCGGTGGGGCGTGCCGATGGCAGTGGTGCTCGCGGTTCCATTCGCGCTGATCGGCGCGCTGGGATTCGTGTTTCTCCGCGGCATGGAGAACGACATCTATTTCCAGATCGGCCTCGTGGTGCTGATCGGGCTCGCCGCCAAGAACGCGATCCTGATCTCCGAATTCGCAATGCAGGGAATGGAGCAGGGCAAGACCGCCGCTGAAGCCGCGCGCGAGGCGGCGCGGCTGCGCTATCGCCCCATTGTGATGACCTCGCTGGCGTTCGTATTCGGCGTAGTGCCGCTGGTCACTGCCAGTGGTGCCGGAGCGGCCGCGCGCCAGTCGATGGGCTCGGGTGTCTTTGGCGGCATGATCGTTGCAACGTTTGTGGCGCCAATCTTCATCCCGCTCTTTTTCACCCTGCTCGCGCGCAAACCGCGGCCTTCCCACAAGCATGACGATGTGCACTCCGCAGTCCCGGTGGCAAACAAGACATGAAGTCTGAATCCTTTTCCGCTGCAACGCTTGTGCTTGCCGGTGCATTGATCGCCGTCCTGTCGGCATGCGCGCCGGCAGGCCCGGACTATCGCCGACCGGATGTCGAGCTGCCGGCCGCATTTCCCGCGGCTCCGGTGCCCACCGAAGACGCGGTGCGCGCCTCCATTTCCGCCCAGTGGTGGACGCTTTATGGCGATCCGATCCTCGATGATCTGGTTGCCGTGGCGCTTCGCAACAACGTGGATCTCCGCCGTGCGGCCGCACAAATCGAGGAAGCGGAGGCGACCCTCTCCGAGGCCGCGGCTAGCATTTTTCCCGAGGTGGATTTGGGCGGCAGCAGCACCCGCTCGCGCTCGAGCACGTTCAATGTCCAGACCCTTCCGCCGGGCACTCCGGTGATCAGCAATTCAAGCCGGATCGCCCTGTCCACGTCATTCGAGCTCGATTTCTGGGGCAAGCTCCGGCGCGCCACCGAAGCGGCCCGCGCACAGGCGTTTGGCACCCGCTATGGCCGCGACGTCGTTGCGCTGACACTGGCCGGCACTACGGTCCAGAGCTATTTCACATTGCGTTCGCTCGACGCGCAAATTGCCGTGACCCGCGCGATCCTCGCCACCCGGGACGATGCACTCGGCGTTGCGCAAAACCGCGCGCGGGGCGGATTGGCGTCCGACCTCGACGTCAATCTCGCCCAAGGCGTGCGCGCCGATGCGGCGCTGCAACTCGCCGAACTGCAACGACAGCGAGCCCTGATCGAGCATCAGCTCGGCAACCTGACCGGCAAGCTCGATCTGACCGTCGCACCGGGCGATCTCGAGCGCCTTCCGGTGCCGGCGACTCCGCCGGTCGGGCTGCCTTCCTCCCTCATCGATCGCCGGCCTGACGTGCGGCAGGCGGAAGAAGCCGTCGTTTCGGCCAACGCCCAGATCGGCGTAGCCAAGGCGGCGCAGCTGCCGACCTTCTCGCTCACCGGAAGCGTCGGAGTGCAAAGCGCAGCGCTTGGCAACCTGCTCCGGTCGGGGGCACAGATCTGGTCGATCGGCCCTTCGCTGCTTTTCCCCATCTTCGATGCTGGAAAGTACGCAGCGCGAACGCGTGAAGCCGAAGCCCGCCAGCGGCAGGCGGTTGCGGCGTACGAAAAGACCATCGAAACCGCATTCCGGGAGGTTGCCGACGCCTTGAGCAACGCGCAACAGGCGCGGGCAACGGTGCCGGATCTGCAGCGCAAGGTTGACGCCGCGCGCAATGCACTGCGCCTGTCGCGCCTGCGCTACGAAGCGGGCTATTCCGCGTATCTCGACGTACTCGACGCGCAGCGCACCGAGAACGCCGCCGAGTTGGCGCTGGTGCAAAACCGGCAGGCACAGCTCGTCTACAGCGTGGATCTCATGAAGTCACTTGGCGGTGGTTGGTCGGCAGGAGACCTGATCCAGTAACAGACACCGGTCCGCGTATTGCGAGAGGTGCGCACCTTGCCTGCCGCAGCGCCTCGCTCTACAGCCTGGATGCGCGCGGGCTGCGCTATGCTACCGTGCTGGTTCGATTGTCAACTCACACAGCGAGCATGGAACCGCAATCGCCGTCCGGCCTTCCCGCCACCTCATCGATCCCGGAGGGTGCCACAGCGCCTCCTCCCGGCGGCTGGACGGTTGCCTCCGGCCACGGCGCTACCTGGTGGAGGGAAGGCTGGCGCCTCTTCGCGGCGTTTCCCGTGGTATGGATCGCGATGACGGTCCTTTTCGTGGTGCTGATGTTTGTCCTGGCGCTGGTCCCCATTCTTGGTCACGTCGCATCCACGGTGCTCTATCCGGTGCTCGTTGGCGGACTCCTGGTTGGCGCGCGCGCGGTGGATCGCGGCGAAGCGCTGACCTTCAATCATCTCTTCGCCTGCTTCGATCAGCGGCTTGGGCCGCTGGTCATCGCCGGATTGCTCTATATCGCCGGCTGGTTCGTCATCTGGCTCGTCGCGATCGCGATTTGCATCGCCCTGTTTGGCTTCGACAGCATCGCGGCACTGATGGCGACGGACCCGACTCAAGGCGATTTCAGCGGGCTGGCTACATTCGGCATGGCTGTATTCGTCGCCTTGCTGGTGGTGCTGGTCCTCGGTACGCCACTCATAATGGCTTACTGGTTCGCGCCGGCGCTTATCGCGCTACGAGGCGACCGCCCGGTCGCGGCGATGAAAGCCAGTTTTAGCGCGAGCCTTCGCAACGTTTCCCCGCTCCTGATCTACAGCCTGCTGGGGATGCTGTTCGGCCTGCTTGCCACTCTGCCGTTCGGGCTGGGGTGGTTCGTCCTTGCGCCGGTGTTCCTTGCCTCGGTGTATGTGAGCTACCGTGATATTTTCGCCGCGGATCGTAAGTAGGGTCAGACACGACTTTCTCGCATTCAAGCTCGAAGCGCAAGGAAGCGTGCGGCGAAAGTCGTATCTGACCCTGTACGCTTAGTGCGCACGCTCCCAATTGGGGCCGGAACCGATGTCCGCCACCAGCGGCACGGAGAGCTTGGCCACGCTTTCCATGAGCGTGGGCAATTCCGAGCGCACGCGATCGAGCTCATCGCCCGGCACTTCGAATACCAGCTCGTCATGGACTTGCAGGACCAGTCGCGTTGCGAGCCTCTCTTTGGCAATCCATCCGTCCACCACAATCATGGCGAGCTTGACGAGATCGGCGGCAGTCCCTTGCATCGGCGCATTGATCGCCGCCCGCTCGGCCCCCGCGCGCCGCGGACCACCCGCGGCCTTGATATCGGGCAACCACAGCCTGCGGCCGAACACGGTTTCCACATAGCCCTGGGCCCGCGCGATCTCGCGGGTGCGCTGCATGTACGCAGCCACCCCGGGATAGCGCGCGAAATACTTGTCGATGTATTGCTGGGCGGCGCCGCGCGCGATGCCGAGCTGGATCGCAAGTCCAAAGCCGCTCATCCCGTAGATCAGCCCGAAGTTCACGGCCTTGATGTAGCGGCGCTGTTCGGTGGTGACCGTCTCGGCCGGGACGCCGAAAATGTCGGCCGCGGTGGCGCGATGAATGTCGGCACCTTCGCGAAACGCCTTCAGGAGCGCCGGGTCCTCGGAAAGATGCGCCATGATGCGGAGCTCGATCTGCGAGTAGTCCGCCGAAACGATGAAATGGCCCGGCGGTGCGATAAATGCCTCGCGAATGCGCCGGCCTTCCGCGGTGCGCACCGGGATGTTTTGCAGATTCGGCTCGGATGAAGCGAGCCGGCCGGTCACCGCGGTGGCTTGACTGAACGTGGTATGCACGCGGCCCGTGCGCGGGTTCACACGCTGCGGCAGCTTGTCGGTGTAGGTCGACTTCAGCTTGCACAGCGCGCGATGCTCCAGGATGAGCTTGGGCAGCGGATAATCCGCAGCGAGCTCCTGCAGCACTTCCTCGTCCGTGGACGGCTGTCCGGTCGCCGTTTTCTTGCGCACCGGCAGCTTCATCTTGTCGAATAGCACCTCGCACAGCTGCTTGGGCGAACCCAGATTGAACGGTTGCCCTGCGGCCTCGTGCGCCTTGCGTTCCAGGGTCATGATGCGCATTCCAAGCTCGTTTCCTTGAGCATTGAGCAATGCGCTGTCGATCAGGACGCCGTGGCGCTCCATGCAAAAAAGAATTTCCCGAACCGGCATTTCGATGTCGCCGTAGACATGCGCGAGCCCAGCGTCTGCCGCAATCGCTGGATGCAGCCGGCGATGCAGCTGCAATACGATGTCGGCAGCCTCGGCGGAGTACTTTGTCGCGCGCTCCACCGACACCTGATCGAACGGGATCTGCGTCGCTCCCTTTCCCGCCACGTCCGCATAGGCAATCGTTTTTGCATCCAGGTGGCGTCCGGCGAGATTGTGCAAGTCGTGGGCCTTGTGCGACTCAAGGACGTAGGATTCGAGCAACGTGTCGTGCGCCACACCGGCGAGCGTCAAGCCATGATTGGCGAGCACATGCTCGTGGTACTTCACGTTCTGGCCAACCTTCGCCCGTGCCGGATTGGCGAACCACGGCGCAAGCCGCATGAGCACGGCCTCAAGGGAGAGCTGCTCCGGTGCGCCCGCATAACGATGCATCAGCGGTATGTAGCACGCGCACCCCGGCTCGGCCGCGAATGCAAGCCCGACGATCTTGCCTTCCATCGGGTCGAGGCTCGTGGTCTGGGTGTCAAAGCACGTGAGCTCCGAGCGCTCGAGCACTTCCATCCAGCGCTCGAACGCTCCCTTATCAAGCACGGTCTCGTAATGTCGCAGGACGGCCGCCGGCGCATCAGGCAGCGGGATTTCGGCCGTGCCATCGCGGTGTGGATTGTCGCGCGCGGCACGCTCGGCGATCGCGGCATCGGGCTCGTCACCCTGGGCGATCGCCTGCAGATCACGTAGCCACGTCTTGAACTCGTATCGGCCATAGAGCTCGCGCAACGTCGCGCGATCCTGCGCCGCGAGCTTGAGCGCCTCGAGCTCGACCACCGGCAGATCGCAATCGGTCTTGACCGTCAAGAGGCGCTTGCCTTGTGGAAGCCAGTCCAGCGCCGCCCGCAGATTCTCGCCGACGACGCCAGGGATTTCATTTGCGTGCGCCATCACCGCGTCGAGGGTGCCATACTGCAGAAGCCACTTGGCGGCTGTCTTGGGACCGACCTTGGCCACACCGGGCACGTTGTCGATCGCATCCCCGGTCAAGGTCAGCAGATCGAGCAGCTGGTCCGCCCGCACGCCGAACTTGTTGATGACGCCGGCTTCGTCCAGGGTTTCGTTGCTCATGGTATTGACGAGCTTCACCCCCGGGCGCACCAGTTGTGCCAGGTCCTTGTCCGACGTCGAGACAACGACATCGACGCCGCGCTCGCTTGCAATGCAAGTCAGGGTGCCGATCACGTCGTCGGCCTCGACGCCTTCGACCATCAGGAGCGACCACCCTTCGGCCCGCACGCAGCGATGCAGAGGCTCGATCTGCGCCGAGAGGTCATCGGGCATCGCGGCGCGGTTGGCCTTGTATTCGGAGTACCAGGCATCGCGGAACGTCTTGCCGGGTGCGTCGAAGACGACGGCAAAGTAGTCCGGCTTTTGGTCCTGTACCATACGCCGGAGCATGGAGAGCACGCCGCGCATTGCGCCGGTCGGCTCCCCCTGCGACGTGCGCAAATCCGGCAACGCATGGAACGCGCGATACAGGTAAGACGAACCATCCACCAGCACGAGCGTAGGCATGTTCCAAGACACCAAGATTCCCGAACTCATCGATCCGCAGGCGATGTACACGACCAACGGGCAGGAAGCCTGGCGGGTGTTGGGAATTATGGCAGAGTTCGCTGGAGCAACCGAACGTCTGCGGGGCATCCGGCCCGCGGTGTCGATGTTCGGCAGTGCGCGAATCAAGCCCGACAATCCCTACTACCAGAAAGCGGAGACGATCGCGCGCCTCCTGTCCGATGCTGGTTTCGGCGTGATCTCGGGCGGCGGTCCGGGACTCATGGAAGCGGCCAACCGCGGCGCCTTTGCCGGCAAATCGCCGGCCGTCGGCCTCAATATTCTGTTGCCGCACGAGCAAGGAGGAAATGCGTTTCAGGACGTGAGCTTCGACTTCCGCTATTTCTTTGCCCGCAAGATGATGTTCGTGCGCTTCGCCTCCGCCTATGTCGTAATGCCGGGGGGCTTCGGCACGCTCGACGAGCTTTCGGAGTGCCTGACGCTGGTGCAGACGGGCAAAAGCCGGCGCATTCCGATTATTCTGGTCGGCGGCAGGTTCTGGAAGGGTTTGCTCGACTGGCTCCGGAATACCGTAGTGGGCGAAGGCATGGTCGGCGAAGAGGACATGGGGCTGATGCAGGTGATCGAAGAGCCCGAAGCAATCGTCGAAGCGATTTTCTCTTTCTATGAAAACCGGGGGTTCGAGCCCTCGCGCGCCGATCGCGAGAAAATGCTCAACCTGTAGGAGCCTGCCAGCGCTGTTCCGCGCGATGCGCCGCTTCGACCCCATTCCCAATGCGCGGCACCGCACGAGAGGCACGCAGGCGGCGGCGCTGATAAAATTGATGACCGTGCGAAAGTCCCCCATGAATCTCAATTTCCGTGTTCGCCTTTGCGCTGCAGTCGCCGCGGTGCTGCTGGCCGGCATTGTCCTGGCGCAAACGGCCCCACCACCGCCGAAACTCGAACCCTTGCCCGAGGCGGCGCCTCCGCCGGTCGGGTCCACGGATGAGGAGCTCGAGCCGCAGGTGACGATCACCCGCCGGCAAGGCGAGACTGTCGAGGAAGCGCGCGTGAATGGGCGGTTAAAGTGGGTGCGTGTCACGCCGGTTCATGGCCGCTCCTATTATCTTTTCCCGGATCCCAGCGGGCAGTTCTATATCCGGCGCGACAGCAACGAGACCGGGCTCAAGGTCCCGCTGTGGGTGCTGTTCTCGTTTTAAACCTGAATTTCACTCGTCTTTTTCACGCCGACGCGTCCACCACGCATCGGTAATGCCCGATGGCGGTCTACACCACCGTTACTCCCGCCGAGGTCGAGGCGTGGCTCACACGCTATTCGCTCGGTGCGCTGACCGCGTTCGAACCCATCGCGTCCGGCATCGAGAACACCAATTATTTCCTGTCGACCACCAAGGGCCCGTGGGTGCTGACGCTGTACGAGCGTCTGCCGGCCGAAGAACTGCCGTTCTATCTCAACTTCATGGCGCACCTCGCCCGTGCCGACGTTGCCTGCCCGGCGCCGATGCCGGACCGCACGGGCGCCTTGTTCAGTCTGCTCAATGGCAAGCCCGCCGGCATTGTCACGCGGGTCGAGGGCGCACCGGTACACGATCCTTCGCCGGAACACTGCATCGCCGCTGGCGGCGCGCTGGCGCGGTTGCATCAGGCATCGAGCAGCTATCGCGCCCGATTGACCAATCGGCGCGGACCCGGCTGGTGGCGCCAGGCCGCGCGCGCGGTGCGGCCGTTTCTCGAGCCCGCACAGAACGAGCTGCTCGCGGCGGAGATCCGGTTCCAGGCAGGCATTGGCAAGGTAGGCCTGCCCAGGGGCGCGATCCATGGCGACCTCTTTTGCGACAACGTGCTTTTTGCCGATGGCAAGGTGGCCGGAATCATCGACTATGGATTCGCCGCCACCGATTATTTTGCCTATGACTTGGCAATCGCCGTCAACGATTGGTGCATCGTGCAGCAAGGGGCGGACGCCGGCGAGCTTGTGCCGGAGCGCCTGCAGGCCATGATCGGCGCCTATCATGCGCAGCGTCCGCTGACCATCGAGGAGTGTGAGCAGTGGCCGGCGTTGCTGCGAGCCGCCGCGTTGCGGTTCTGGCTTTCCCGCCTTTACGACTTGTTCCTGCCGCGCGCAGGTGAGCTCACCCATGCCCACGATCCGATGCCGTTCGAAAAAATCCTGCGCCGGCGCGTGGCCCATCCCGTGCGCATAGCCGATCTGCCGCAGATCGCCTCCGTACCAGCGGCGCATGGGTAATGAGCAAAGGTCACGACATCCTCATCACCCGCTATCCCGCAGCACGCGGCGCAGCATGGCTGCGGGAGGCCTATGCAATGCTTTCGGCCGCCCGCCTGCCGTGGATCCTGTTGCTGCTGCTGTATTACCTGGTGATGAGCCTCGTCGATTTCGTGCCGTTTATCGGTCAGCTCGCCGTGCCGGTATTAAAGCCGGTGTTCGCAGTCGGATTTCTGGCCGCGGCGTGGGCGCAGGAGCGCGGCGGCAGGCCCGAGCCCCGGCAGCTTTTCCAGGGCTTCCGGTCGAATCTGTGGGCATTGCTGCCATTGGGCGTGCTGCTGCTCGCCGGTATTACCGTCTCGGTGCTCGCCACCGCGCTGGTCGATGATGGCAAGCTGCTCGAACTCCTCTCGGGCAAGGCCAAGCTCGACGAGGAATCGTTGGCCGGGGGTGCCGTGCAGCGAGCGATGCTCTTCGGCGCCGCGTGCGCGTTGCCGGTGCTGCTGGCGCTCTGGTATGCGCCGGCACTGGTGGTCTTTCACGAATGCTCGCCCGGCCGCGCGCTTTCGTTGAGCTTCCGCGGCGCACTTGCGAATTGGCGACCCCTTGCCGTTTATGGCGTGATGGCAGCGTTTTATGGGGTTGTGGTTCCCGGACTGGTGACCGCCATCGCACGACTGCTGTTGCCCGGCACCGCCGCCCTTTTCATGGCGGTGATAGTGCTGACACCTTATCTCTTCCTGCTGGTGGCAACACTGCACATCTCCGATTATGTGAGCTATCGCGACATCTTCCATGCCGGCGAGACTGCCTCGCCGGAGGCCGACGTCGCGCGGCCTGCCGATCCGACGTGATGCGCGGCGCGAGAACCTGATCGCAAAGTCGGTGCATCACGCAGCAGCGAGCTTGGCGTACTCCAGGGCGAGCCATTTGACGCCCGCCTCGCGAAAATTCACCTGCACCCGCGCATCCGCGCCCCGTCCTTCGGCATCGATGATGATGCCAAGCCCGAACCTGGTGTGACGCACGCTTTGCCCGATGCGCCACTCCGGGCCATCCTGGGCGCGGACGGGCGATGAGGCGCCGGCACGCGGTGCCAGCGGCGCGCGGCTTCGCCCCCATTCCGAAGCGTCGACGTCGATCGCGGCACCGAAGCGATGGCGTTTTGGCGCGAGCCATTGCACGAGATCGGCCGGCAACTCGGTGATGAAGCGGGATGGAACGTTGTAGCGCACCTGCCCGTGCAGCATGCGGCTTTGAGCATTGGTAAGATACAGGCGCCGGCGGGCGCGGGTGAGCGCCACGTACATGAGCCGGCGCTCTTCCTCGACACCGCCGTGTTCGGAGAGACTGTTCTCGTGCGGAAAGAGTCCCTCTTCGAGTCCAGTGACGAATACGGAATGAAATTCGAGCCCCTTGGCCGAATGCACCGTCATGAGCTGCAACGCCGGGCGACCTTCGGCGGCTTGTGTGTCGCCGGCTTCCAGTGCCGCGTGCGACAGGAAAGCGGTGAGCACCGATACGGGGTCACGCACCGCAGCAGCCGGCGCCGCTCCGCCGGTTTCGCTCAAGGCAGGGTCTGCCCTCGGGACATCGACCGGAATGTCGACGGGGAGATCCGCCTCGCGCAAAAAGCTGTCGGCTGCGTTCACGAGCTCCTCGAGGTTGTCCACCCGGTCCTGGCCATCCTTTTCGTTCCGGTAATGCGCGAGCAAGCCGGAAGCGGTGATGACATGCTCCACGGCCTCCGGGAGCGGCAACCCGGCCGTTGCCGCGCGCATGGCTTCGATCATGCGCACGAAAATCGCGAGGCAGGCGCCAGCCTTGCCGCCGGCTGCACCCGAGCACGCGGCCGGCCATAACGCACTGTCCGTGGCCCGCGCCATATCCTGCAGGCTTTCGAGCGTCCGCGCGCCGATGCCGCGCGGCGGGAAATTCACGATTCGCAACAACGCGCCGTCGTCATCCGGGGCCGCGAGAAGGCGCAGGTAGGCAAGGGCGTGCTTGATCTCGGCGCGCTCGAAGAATCGCATGCCGCCGTATACGCGGTACGGCACGGCGGCATTGAAAAGCGCGTGCTCGAGCACCCGCGATTGCGCATTGGAGCGGTACAGCACCGCCACTTCGGAAAGCGTAACGCCATCGCTGGCAAGTCCCTTGACCACGTCGACGACAAAAGCCGCCTCATCGAGGTCGGAAGGCGCTGCGAACGCCCGCACGGGCTCGCCCTTGGCCTCCGAGGTCCAGAGGTTCTTGCCGAGCCGTGTCAGGTTATGCTTGATGAGCGCATTGGCCGCGTCGAGGATATGTCCGTGCGAGCGGTAGTTCTGCTCGAGCTTCACGAGCTGCACTGGAACCTCCGGACGGGAAAAATCACGCTCGAAGTGCTGCATGTTGGCGACATTCGCCCCGCGGAACGCGTAAATGGACTGGTCGTCGTCGCCCACCGCGAACACCGCCGTGTGCGTGCCCGTCAGCTGCCTTAGCCACTTGTATTGCAGGATGTTGGTGTCCTGGAACTCGTCGACCAATATGTGGGAAAAGCGGCGCTGATAATGCTCGCGCAAGCCCTCGTGGCCAAGCAGCATTTCGTAGCTTCGCAACAGGAGCTCGGCGAAATCCACGGCGCCCTCACGCTGGCACATGGCCTCGTATAGCGCATAGTGCTCGACCTGCCGGCGGGACAACGGATCGTCCGCCTCTACCGCATTCGGGCGCAGCCCTTCTTCCTTGGCGCCGGCGATGAAGTGCTGCAATTGTCGCGGCGGAAACCGCTCTTCATCGATGTTGTGCGTCTTGTACATCCGCTTGATCAGCGCCAGCTGGTCCTGAGTATCGAGAATCTGGAAGAGTTGCGGCAGATTCGCCTCGCGGTGGTGCGTGCGCAACAGGCGGTTGCAAAGGCCATGAAACGTCCCGATCCACATGCCTCGCGTGTGAATCGGCGTCATCAATGAAAGACGGGTCATCATTTCCTTCGCCGCCTTGTTGGTAAAGGTGACCGCAAGGATCGATAACGGCGACGCCTGTCCGGTCGCAAGCAGCCAGGCAATGCGTGTGGTCAGCACGCGAGTCTTGCCGCTGCCGGCCCCGGCCAGGATGAGCGCCGATTCGTGCGGCAGGGTCACCGCGGCAAGCTGCTCGGGGTTGAGGTTCGCGAGAAGTGGAGAGGCCATTGAAAAAATGCGGCGAGGGTGCGGCGAAGGCGTCAAGCCGGAAGCACAGTCGAAGCGCTGCGGCGACGTCGCTGCCGGTTGGCGTAAGTGCCGGAAACGCGTGGCAAGGTGCAACGCAATGAGCGCTTCATTATACGGTCAGCCGCGGGCCGGAAGCCGGTCGCACAAAGACTGGGGGCGCCTGCCCCGGCGGTATAATCGCCCCGCTCAAGATGCGCGCATTCGCGCAATCCGCGCACCCGCTTCCAACAATGCGACCTGATCCCGCCGCCGCGCCCGCCGCCCATTCCGCGACAACCCGCGCCTTCGTGCAGTGGATTCGCCTGGCCGCGCCCTACATTCACGCCTTTCGCGGCAAGACGTTCGTGATCGCCTTTGGCGGCGAAGTCGTGGCCGATGAAACGTTCCTCGGCATCGTGCACGATCTCAACCTCCTGCATAGTCTGGGCGTGCATATCGTTGTAGTGCATGGCTCGCGGCCGCAGATCGAAGCAATCCTCGCCCAGCAAAATATCGACAACCGGTACGCCTTTGGCCTTCGGGTCACCGACGCCGAGACCATGGACTGCGTGCTCGAGGCCTCGGGGCAGGTGCGAAGCCGGATCGAGGCGATGCTATCGCTCGGGATCGCCAATTCGCCGATGGCCGGCGCGCGCATACGGGTCTCGAGCGGAAACTTCATCACGGCGAAGCCCCTGGGAGTGCTCGAGGGCACCGACATGCTTCTCACCGGCGAAGTGCGCCGGGTGGATGTCGATGCCATCCAGCAACGGCTCGAGGACGGTGACATCGTGCTCATTTCGCCACTCGGCTATTCGCCGACTGGTGAAATCTTCAACCTTTCACTGGAGGAAGTCGCGACCCAGGTCGCCGTTCGCCTCGCCGCGCACAAGCTCGTTTTCCTGATGGAGACCGAGGGCGTGCGCAATGGACGGCGGCAACTCGTGACCGAGCTTTCCACCAAGGACGCCGAAGCCGTGCTCGCCCATCCGGGCAAGCTTCCTCCCGACGTGCAGCATTACCTGCCCTGCGCCGTGCGTGCCTGCGACCATGGCGTCAAGCGCGCGCATCTCATCAGCCGCCACCTCGATGGCGCATTGTTGCTTGAGCTGTTCACCCGCGACGGCGTGGGTACGATGATCGCGGCGGCGCCGCTCGCTCACTTGCGCAGTGCCTCGATCGATGACGTCGGTGGAATCCTGGCGATTATCGAGCCACTCGAAGAGGAAGGCGTGCTGGTGCGCCGTTCCCGCGAGCGCCTGGAGATGG
>JANXZT010000088.1 GCA_025355395.1 Betaproteobacteria bacterium | reverse complement strand
GCCCGCGCGCGACCACCTTGGTGTCGGCGCCCGCCCGAAAGTGCCGCAACAAGCGTGCGGAGCAGCCCGTTGCCACCGAAAATGGACGCTTGACTCGACCGATCGGCTCCTCCACATTCAGGCTTGCGCGGTTGAATCTCCTATCCGTCGCGACCGCTGCTCCGAGTCGAGTTGCATGAAGTTCTCCTCGTATGTTCCGGCTCGATTCTATCCGCTATGATCCGCGGTTACGTCCACTTTGTACACGTCGTGCTCGATTTCGCGCTTCACTTCCGGCCCAACGATCCGAGAATGGATCGCTATCGGCGTGATCGCTGGCGCTTTGATCGCACTTTTTATCTTTTTGCGGCTTCGAAAGCGTAGTGTAATCGATTTTCGGGATCTGCAGACACACGAGGGGCCTTCCGGACGCGCGATGGATGCGTTGACGGAAACGTTGCCGGAAACCGGCGCGCCATCATCGGCTCCCCAAGGGATGCCAGCCGAGATACCTTGCGTGGGCCAGGTCTTGGGAATCGTGACCATGGCCACCGCCCCTTCGAATCAGTGCAGATCCAATAGGCGCGGTATCACTAGCACGATGTCTGGATAAAAGACGATCAGCAGCAGGTCGAGCGTTATAGCGGCTATGAATGGGAGGATCGCTCGGGTCACCTTCTCGAGCGAGGCTCCCGACACGCTGCAGGCGATGTAGAGGCAGAATCCGACCGGCGGCAGCAGCATGCCCATTGCCGAGTTCATGACGAACATGATCCCGAAGAAGACGGGATCCACATGGATCAGCGCGAGGAGTGGGATGAGGACCGGCACTAGCACGAGCATTGTGGCGGCTGGTTCGAGAACGGTATGCACCACAATGATAAGAACGTTGATCAAAAGAAGGATGACAGTCGGATTCTGCGAAAAAGAGGCGAGACTGGTGGCCAATTCTTGAGGGCCCTGCTCGACGATGAGAATCCAGCTCAGAGCAAGCGCGCATGAGACGAGAAAAGTGACGCGAGACACCCCTATGGTTGCGTCAGCCATTACGTTGACGACGCGACGCATCGGCAGCTCGCGATAAATGAAGAGCGCGACGATAAGGCTGTAGATCACCGCCACAACGCCCGACTCCGTCGGCGTCATGATGCCGCCGAGGATGCCCCCCAAGATGATGACCGGGGTGACGAGCGCGAAGAAGCTCCTGCGAAAGGCACGCCCGCAGTTTTTGAGCTGAAACCGGGCTTCGCGCGGATACCCGCGCCGGCGGGCCACGATGTAGGTCACGAGCGCGAAGGACGATGCCACAAGGAACCCCGGCAGGAAGCTTGCCGCGAAGAGCGTTGCCACGGAGACGCTCGCCACCCATGCATAAAGGATCATCGTAATGCTCGGCGGAAACAGCATGCCGAGCGAGCCTGCCGATGCCTGAAGCGCCGTTGCGAAATTCCGGTCGTAGCCGCGCTTGATCATATTCGGCAGCATCACCGACCCAATCGCCGCTGTATCCGCCACAGCGGAGCCCGAGATGTCCGCAAAAATGATGCTGACCACGATATCCGCCTGCCCGAGTCCGCCACGCATCCAGCCGACGAGCTCGTTGGCAAGATCGGTGAGCCGGGTCGCCATCGTTCCGACTGCCATAATGGCGCCGGTCAGCATGAAGAAGGGGATGGCGAGCAGGACAAAGTTGTTGAGTCCACCGATCATCCGGAAAATCTCCTGGATCGGCGGCAAACCGCGAACCGAGATGGCCAGGAGCGTGGTGAGGCCGAGTGCGATGCTGACGGGGATCCTCGCCAATAGAAAAACGATTACCGCGATCGCGATGAAGGCATAGATATACGTGCTGAGCCGCAATTCGGTCGATATCAGATACAGGCCGACGAGCGTGGCCAAGATGATAGGCAGGTCCCGCAGGCGCAGCGTCGTTTCCTCAAAGGTGTTGCTGAGGAGGTGAATGAGCATGACCGCAGCGGCGAGCGGTAGCGAGGCGTCCACCCACGCCATCGATATTTCAATGATCGGGGAGGTCTGGGAGGCGACCGCCAGGGTCGCACTGGTCCCAACGACGATCAGGAAGCCCAGAAAGTACGCTGTGCAGCCGAGCCCGAAGAGCTCGACGGATTTGCGCGCCGCCGGCGAAAGGCGGTCAACCAAGAATGAAAGCGCCGGGTGTGAGCGTTGCTTCAGAGCAACGGCGGCGCCGAAGAAGGTCATCCAGATGAAAAGATAGCTCGCGATCTCGTCGGCTGAGGGGAAGGGAATACCCAGGAAATAGCGGCAAACCAGTCGACCGAACACAACAGCGATGAGTGCTGTCATTACGACGGCGAGCAAGGCTCGGATAGCGCGGTCGAGGTGGTGCGACAGGTTAATGACGGCGGCGCCCACCATAGACTCGCCGAAGCGGACGCCTTTGCGGCTTTCGTTATTCGTGTCTGTTTCGCTTCGGTCTGATCCGGACATTTCTTTGCTCCGTTTGGTAGAAAGTGATGTCAAACCTTACGAGCGAGATCCATTACCTCCTTCCCGTACTTCGTTTCAAACTGCGGATAGATACTGGTCATCTTGGTGATAAAGCCCGACCGGTCGGGGACAAAAGTGCGGATGTTCTTTTTCTCCAGCCAGAGCTTCGGAATCCGGATGTCGTCCCACATGACGAAGCCCTGCTGGTAGATCGAGGCTTCACGTGCCGCGGTCAACATCGCCTCCTGGACCCGCTTGGATTGGCTTTGGAACCATTTCTCGTTGGTGATGAAGAGGCCAATCTCGTAACGGTGATTGGTGAGGGTCACGGCATTGATGACCTCATCGAGGTGGATGCCCGCACCAGAGTTAAAGGCGTTGTCGACACCGCTCACAACTTTCTGCTGCATCGCACTATAGACTTCGCCAAACGACATTGGGGTAGGCAAGGCGCCGCAAGCCTGCCATGTCGCGACGTCTACCGGGCTTTCAATCACGCGGATCTTCATGCCAGCGACGTCCTCGACTTTGAGGACCGGTTTATCGCCCTGAATGTTGTAAAGAAGATTTCGCAGCACCTGGGGCACAAAGGCGAGGATCCGGACGCCCTTCTTCAGAGCTCGGTCGCGCAGCAGCTCAGCGGCCTGCGAGTATTCTACGAGCGTTGCCTTCTCCCAACTTCTGAGCAAGTAAGGCAGCCCGAACACGCCGAGTTCAGGCGTGATCACCGAGCCTGCGAGGGTGCCAGCCGGGAAGGCGAATTCAAGGGTTCCCTGCTTGACGGCTTGGGTCATCTCACTCGTTGACCCGAGCTGGCTGCTCGGGTAAATCTGGACCCCGACCTCGCCGTCCGTAAGCTGGGCGACCCGTCCGGCGAAGTACGTGCCCATGAGCTGGTTGCCCGTCTCGGGTCCGGAATCGTGACCATACTTGACCAAGGTCTTGGGCTTGCCACTTGCAGGCTGGGCGAAAGCAGCCGGCGCAGGAAAGCCGAAGGTGCCGATTCCGCCAGCGGCAGCAAGACCCCCGCCGCCCAGCAAGATCCTGCGGCGCGAGATCGACGCCGGTTCGTGTTGAGCCTCCGGCACGCCGTGCTGCAGGCCGACGGGAGTTTGCTTGGCTTCGTAACTCTTGGTCATCGTTTCCTCCTTGCGTTGCGGTCTATCGATTGACACCAACGTTGCCCATGGTGTCTCCAGAGCTGTTGTCCCCGATCATTTGGTCGCTATAGGACGCGCCCAGGGGTTGTCGCAAATCGCGTGATTTACTCTGCTGCTTTTGCGTTTTTCACCTATGGCGCTTTGGCGAGCTTTCCAAAGTAGCAAACAGATTCGGCGAACTCGTCATGCCGCCGCGGCCTTCACGCTGCCCTTGAGAGCGTCGCGCACGCCGCGCAGATAGCCAACGCACTCCAGGACGTAAGCATCCTCGTCGAGACAATCCTCTCGCGGGCGGTCCATCTCGAGAGCGTGCAACGCCGGCGAATTGGCTTCTTCCATGATTCGGCAGATCGCCGCGTTGTCGATCCTTCCGCGGCCGAAAGGTACGCACGGAAATTCGGCGCGCCAATCCGTGGCGCCCGGGGTGGGTTCGCCGATATCCTTGAGATTGGTGCACACGATGTAGGGCGCGAGCTTGCGTGCGGCTTCCACCGGGTCGTCGCCTACCCGCAGCGCGTTACCGGAGTCGAACGTCACCTTGAGCCAGGGCGAATCAACCTTGCGAATGAGGCCCAGTACTTCGTCCGCGGTGTAATCCCAATGATTTTCGTAAGCGAGCACGACTCCGGCGCGCTCGGCCGGACGGATGCAATGCTCGGTGATCATGTTGGCGATGCGCTCTAGCGCAGGGCCGTGCGGCTCGTGCGCGGTGCGCTTGCTGCCGCCTACAATACGCAGGATGTTGGTGCCAAGAAGCTCCATCACCTCGATGTGCTTCAGCAGGTCCTGCAACGCCTCAGGACTTTTGCCGGTGTTGAGACCGCTCGGATTGCCCCACGACACCGCGCGCTCGAGCTTCGCGTCGTCCATCGCGCGGGCGAGCTCCTTGAGAAAGGCGCGGTCCAGGCTGGGATAGAAGCCCGTGTCGAGCAGAATGCCGTCGAGGCCGAGCTCGGCGGCCTTGCGCACCATATCGAACATCGTCCAGCGCACGCCGGGGTCGGTTTGCACCGGCTCGTACACGTCGCCGAAGAACCGATGGTAGGTATAGCTGACGATGCCGATCTTCATGGATGATCCGATGTTGGTGGCGGTACCGGGATGCGCTGCATCAGGAATCAGCGCAGGTACGGTTGCAGATGGGCGCAGGTCTGGCGCGCGGCCGTGATGCCGTCCGGGATCGGGAGCACTTCCGCCGACAGATAACCGTCGTAGCCGGAGGCTTTCAGCACGGCAAGACAGGAACGAAAATTTACGTGCCCCTGCCCCGGCGCCCGCCGGTTGCTGTCGACGACCTGCACCAGACCGATGCGGCGCGCCGCCGCGGCGAACGCCGCTTCAATGCATGGCTCCTCGATGTTCATGTGGAACGTGTCAAGGAGCAGCTCAATGTTGGGTCGATCGACCTCATCGAGCAGCGCCATCGTTGCTTCGGTGGTCGGCAGGTAATTGGTCTCGAAGCGGTTGATCGGCTCGACGATGAGGGTTACGGCGTGCTCGCGCGCGTTGTCCGCGCATTGTCGCAGACTTGCGATGAAGCGCTCCTGCTGGCGGCGGGCCTCGTCGGCGTCGTCGTCGAGCTTGCCGCGCATGATGCCCACTACCACCATCGCCTCGAACCTGCCGGCGAATGCGCAATGATCGGCAATGCGCTGCACAGCCTGCGCGCGGCGCGCGGCGTCGGCGTCACTCAGGCACAGCCCTTCCTCGAAATAGGCTGCGCCCGTGGTTACCGCCACGAGATCGAGCGTGTTTCGTTGCAAAAGAAGGCGCAGCGACGATTCGTCGACCTCGTTGGGATGGCGAATGTTGAGCTCGATGCCGGCAAATCCGCTTTGGCGCACCGCCGGTAACATTTCGGCGAGGTCGCCCTGAAAGGGAATGGGCGCAAACTTCCGCTTGCGCGGCGCGACGGGAACGGCGAGCTTCATTGGGGCCTTCCCGCGCGCGCCGTGTCGGCCCAGGCGCGGCGCATGGCCGCGATGGTCTCCATCGTATAGGGCTCGACGAATTCCTCGGGAACGCCGAATTCGAACACGAATCGCGGCGGCAGGTACTCGACCGACTGGTAGTGTCGATAGTCGATTTCGCGCAGGGCGCGCATGATCGGGACGAAGTCGATATGCCCGCGGCCCGGCGCCCGTCGATTGCTGTCGGCGAAATGGATGTTCAGAAGCGCCGGCCCGGCCAGACGCAGCGCAGCCGCTATATCCTGTTCTTCGATGTTCATGTGGAAGAGATCGCCCATCACGCCGACGTTGGCGGCACCCGCATCGCGCGCGAGCTGCAGCCCCTGCTCGATGCGATTGACGAGGTGGGTCTCGTATCGATTCCACGGCTCTATCACCAGCCGCACGCCGGTCCCCGCGGTGCGCGCGGATAATCGGCGCAGCGTCTCGACCGCCCACTCCCATTCCTGCGCGGGTGCGCTTTCCGGCATGTTGCGACGCACCGCGGTCATGGGGCCGAGAATCACCGCTGGCGCGCCGAGTTCGGCGGCCATGTCGATCAAGGAGCAGAAGTAATCGAAGGCGCGGGCGCGGTTGCTCGCCTCCGCGGTGGTGAGATCGCGTTCCGGTCCGTAAGCCTGCGGGCAAACCGCCGATACCGCAAGACCGGTTTCGCGCAGCACGGCGCGCGTTTCCGCCGACAGGTACTGCGCGGGATTGCCCGGAATTTCGAGCGCGTCGTAGCCGAGGCGGGCGAGACGCTCTGCACTGCGCGCGAACGGCTCGTTCTTGAACGGAATGATGTAGAAGGAATACCGTGGCGCGGCGGTAGCGTCCTGAGACGCGCGCACCGGTGACTCTTGCACTGCGCTCATACCGCTCCTTGGACAAGAGGCGGGTTGGCAGCAGACGCGCTGAAACTCAGCGCCTCGCCAAAACGTTTGGCCGCCGCGAGCTGCGGCACGATGCGCTCGAGCGGCCAGCCTTCCATGCCGTGCAGCGCGATGTTGAGCGAGCCGGCGTAACCAACTTCGCGCAGGGCAGCGATCATCGGCGCGAAGTCGAGCTGCCCCTGGCCCGGCACCTGTTCCTCGCCCGGACCGAATTCAATCGCGTGCGCGCGTTCATAATGCTTGCCGAGATCCCAGAGATAGAAACCGAACACGCGCGGGCCCAGGCGGCGAATCGCATCCGCGGCGGGTTCGCCGTTGGCGGCGAGGTGCGGCGGTGCGATGGTGAAGCCGACCACAGGCGACGGCAGATCGCGCACCAGGCGCTCCATCGCCGCGATGGTGTCGATCGGACGATCGATGTGGTTCTCGATCGCGAGCCGCACCCCGAGCGCCTCCGCGCGCGCAACCACCGGCTCGAGGCTACGAACCAACGTTTCGTATGGCACGCGATCGGCGCAGAAGATCACCATCGGCGCGCCTACTTGCGCACAGTATTCGACCCGCGCGAGCTTCGCATCCACGTCGCAGCGGTAAATCGATAGCGCATCGAGCGTGAGGCCGGCGTCGGCGAGCTCTCGCCGGATCGCTCCCACCGAGTCGTGCGCCGGATCGAGATGGCGCGCCAGAAAGGACTTGCCGACCGCATCCTGGGTGCCAAGATATCCAGTTGCCCAGATGTCGACGCGAGTGAAGCCAAGGCGGGTGATCGCCTGCAGCGTGGCTTTGCGGTCGTGGTCGCCAAACTGGAGCGTCGAACAGCACAGCGCGTTTAGCGCAGCCGCAGGGGCTTTCGAATCTGCACGATTCATCTGGAGCTTCCGGACTTGATGCGCTCGAGACGCAATGCGGACTTGAGCTCGGCGGCGCTTTGGGTGAAATCGGCGACCATGGTCGAGAGGCGTCCGCGCGCGCCGTCGAGGTGCCCGGAAAGCAGCGCCGCCGCGCGCGCACCATCGTGGCGCTTAAAGGCTTCAAGAATCGCGCGGTGCTCGGTGACGACGGCGGCCATGTCCGTTCTGCTGTCGGCGTAGAAGATGCGCGCGAGGCGTATGTGCATGCTGATCGAGCGGTAGCTGTCGACCAGGAAAGCATTGTCGGCAGTGCGAATAATGACGTCGTGGAATTCGTTGTCGCGCTGGTCGAACCGCTTGAAAACGATATATCCCGCCTGCCGTGCGAGCGCCTCCATCTCGCTGACGCAGTCGATCATCACCCGCAGATCGTCGTCGGTGATCTTCGGCGCTCCCACTCGCGCGGCGAACGCCTCAAGCAGCTCGCGCAACGCCATCACCTGCTCCAGTTCCTTGAAGTTGAGCGACGGCGCGAGACTATAGCCTTGGAATGGCTCATAGATCGCCAAACGCTCGGCAACGAGGCGATTGACCGCTTCGCGCACAGGCGTGGCGCTGACGGCAAGGGCGCGGGCGATCTGATCGATGTTGAGCTTCGATCCGGCGACGAGCTGACGCGAAAAGATCTGGCTGCGCAGGATGTCGTATACGCGCTCGGAAAGACCGGCGCGGGAAACGCCCGTCGCCGGGGATACCGTCGGCACGGGCGTAGCAGCGGCCTTGCGTTTTTTCATTGGTATTCAATGTATCCAGCGACAGCGAAAGCGGAGTATACATATCCTATAGGATTTGACAATAGGATTTCGAATAGGGCATCGTATAGCCTTTGCCGCTCAATGCTCCAAGCGTGAAGCGGCATTCTGACGGCCGCCGCCGTTCATGCGCCGCCATTGCCGGCCGCACATCAACCCACTTTGAAGGGAATGAGATGCCCGTTTATCCGAATGCGTTTTCACTCGAAGGCAAGGTCGCAGCCGTTACTGGGGCAGCGCTTGGCATCGGCCGTGCCGTTGCGCTCGGGTTCGCCGAAGCCGGCGCCGATATCGTGGCCATCGATCGCGACGAAGCCGGCGCGCGCGCCGTGTGCGCCGAGATCGAGCGGCTGGGCCGCAGAGCGGTGGCCGTCGTTGCCGACATCAGCAATGCCTCCGATGTAGAACGCGCAGCCAAGCTCGCCGATGAGACGTTCGGACGGGTCGACGTGCTTGTCAATTCCGCCGGCATCACCCGTCGACATCCGGCCGCCGAGTTTCCCGAGGCCGATTGGGACGTCGTGATCGCCGTCAATCTTAAGGGCACATTCCTCTGCTCGCAGCACTTCGGACGATTGATGATCCGCGGGGGCGGTGGCCGCATCGTCAATCTCGCGTCGATCGGCGGTCTGGTCGGCTACTCTGACACAGTGGCCTACTTGTCGAGCAAGGGCGGTGTCGTGCAGATGACGCGCGGGCTTGCTGCCGAATGGGGCAAGCACAACATCAATGTGAACGCGGTTGCACCTGGTGTGGTGATGACGCCGATGCAGGAGAAGCTGCGCGAGGCGAATCCCGAAAAGTTCGAGTCATTCATCTCCAAGATGGCGATCAAGCGTCCGGCACAACCCGAAGACATCGTTGGCGCGGCGCTCTTCCTCTCGACCCAAGCCTCCGCGCTGGTGACCGGTCACACACTGCCCGTGGATGGCGGTTATGTCGCCATGTAACGCGTTGGCAGGTCGGTTGCGAATGCCGGTCAGGACTCGCATTAGGATCTGTTAACGATAAATACCTGCACGCGGCGGGGGAGCGCCGGGCGCAGGGCAAGGCGCTGGCGACGCCGTTTGGTTATGCCAAACGAGGAGCCTGCCCGGAACTGGCGTATCCCCGCATCGAGGACGGCGCGCACACGATGGCGTTCATCGAAGCCTGCGTCGCGTCGCACGCATCGCGCGGGTGGGCGGACGTAGCGCGGTTGCCGGCGCGCTAATGTTCATCGACAGGCAATACCGCGGAGAAATTCGCCGCGCGGCTATTCGTCACCGACTTTCGCTCGCCCCGACTTGATCTGACCGCGTCGCACCTTGGTGTCGACGCGGCGGCGCTGCGAGCTTCGCGTCGGACGCGTCGATTTACGCTCGCGAGGCGGATCGGCGGCGCCGTCCACCAGCGTTTGTAGCCGAGCGAGCGCGTCATCGCGGTTCTGGTCAAGGCTTCGGTGGCGCTGCGCCTTGATGATGACAACGCCCTGTGCCGTAATGCGCCGATCGCTGAGCGCGAGGAGCCGCTCCTTGAGCGCCTGCGGAAGCGTCGACGCAGGTATGTTGAACCGCAACTGCGCGGCATTCGACACCTTGTTGACGTTCTGACCGCCGGCCCCCTGCGCTCGGATCGCGGTCCACTCGATCTCGTGGGCGGCGATGGCGATCATGCGCGGGGGAAGATCCGCCGCCACCCGTCGTGGCCGAGGCGATACAGGGTTTCGATGTTGCGCTCGAATATCGCGGCGGCATCGGGAATCGCCGCCACGGCGCGCTCGACGCTGGCTTCCCGAAGCAAGTGCAACATCGGGTACGGCGATCGGTTGGTGAAATTGCCGATGTCGTCGGGTGTCGTGCCTGCGAACTGATAGCGCGGGTGGAAGCTAGCGATCTGGATCTCGCCGCGAAGCCCGAGCGAATCGACCTGGCGGTTGGCCACGTCGAGAAAGGCGTTGTATTCCGCGAAGTCGGTCAGCGCCCGCGGATGAATCAGCAGCGTCGTCTCGCAGATGTGCTCGGGCGTCGAGTCGAGCGAGGACAGCTCGCGCGTCAGGTCATCGAGCAGGGCAGCCTCGTCGCCGGCGGTGCTGATGCTATAGCGAATCCGGTCCCCGGTGTACACGGCGTTGGCGAAGGGACAAAGGTTAAGACCGATGACCGCTTTTTCAAGCCAAGCCCGGGTATCGGCCAGAACCACTTCCATCTCCGATAACGATGGCTCGGTGCTCACGCAGCGCTCACGATGAGCGCGGCGAAATAGCGGCGACGGTTGACTCCGCCTTACGCCACACGGTCGCGAGCCACGGTTGCTGTTCCCGGGGCACGCCGTCGGGCCGATAGTAATGCGCGAGCTCGACAAATCCCGCAGTTGCCACGTAGCGGCGCCAGGTCTCGATGCGATGGTACGCGCCGTATCGTCCGCGATTCCATTCCTCCTTGTCGTTGCCGTGCGGGTTGGAGCTGAAAAGGACGCCACGCGGCTTCAGCGCCGCGTGCAGCTGGCGCAGAACGCGCGGAAGCTCCTGCGACGGGACATGAAACAACGACGCGTTGGCGAACACGCCGTCGAACCGGCCCGGCGGCAGATCCAGCTTGAGAAAATCCTGCTGCCACACTTCGCAGCCGGAGTAATCACGCGCCATTGCCGCAAAGCGCTCGACGGCATCGAGACCGATCGCGCTATGACCGAGGTCGGCCAGAGTCTTCAGATCGCGGCCCGGCCCGCACCCAAAGTCGAGAACGGTGAAAGGCGGCTGGCCCTCGATGGAATGCAGCAACGCCTGGATATTCTGGCTGACGTCGTGGTCGCGGGTACCTTCCCAGAACGCGTCGGCGCGTTCGCCATAATGGTCCAGCGTGCCGGCGACGATCGCGGCTATCGCGTCGGGCTCGAGCTTGATTCCCATGAGGCGGACGCCCGCGCTACCAGCGATGTGCCTGCCTGGCGGGCGCCTGGCAGGAGCGAGGGCGATGAGCTGCGCTATGAATCATCGCACGTCACATCGGATCACGTTTCGGCGCGTACGTCACGACATCGGTCGCATCGTCGATAGTGCTCAATGCCTGATTGAGCATCGAGAGCGCGTTAGCCGTGTTCCCGGCCGCGAGCTGATCCCTGACGTCGACAATCATTTGGCGAAGCTTCACCTCGTATGCCTCCGCGCTTTCAAGCTCGCTGACGAGTCTGGCGACCTCGGATGGCGTATCGACGTTTTCGGTGGACATGCATGACTCCTTTGCGCCACGTGCAGTGCGCGCTTGCGAGGTAATTTCAATCGCTTGCTGACTTACGGCTCTCTATCGGCGCATCAGCGGGTGCGATCACGGCACATGTCGCATTGCGGGGCCGACATAGACCGGAACGGGGCGCGTGAACCAGCCGTGAAGCAGGTGATAGACCATGAGGTAGTTTTTTTGCTGGAAGCTCGCATGCGAAATGCCGGGCATGACCGTGAACTGCTTGTCGGCGCCGGGAAGCCGCTTGAAAAACTCGATCAGGTCGTCGAATGAGGCGATGCCATCGTACTGCCCGCGCAGAATCAACGTCGGCGACGTGATCAAGGCCGGGTCGACCAGAGGGAGCTTGGAGCACATGTCGATGTAGGTCCCGTTCGGCATCGAGTCGTCAAGCGCCAATATGGCGTCGGCAAAGGCGTCGACCACACGTTTCTCCGCGGTCTCGGGATGGTCGCGCTCGAAAATCGCATGGACGAAGGCGCGGTCGATCGGACGACGCTTCTCGGCCACGAACTGAGCCAGCTTCTTCCGCCGCTGCTCGAGCGTCGGCGCACCGCTTCCCGTCCATACGAAGGCGTCGAGCGCCAGACGCGACACGCGCTCGGGATGCCGCTGGGCGAATAATGCGGCGCGCAGTGCGCCGGACGAGATGCCGTACATCATTACTTCGCGCGCGTCCTGCCTGGTCGCGATGTAATCGGTCGCGGCGGTCAGGTCGTCGGCGCCGTTGGCTATGTCGCAGGTGATGTCTCTCGATTTGTCGGAGCGGCCGTAACCTTCCATGTCCACGCTCCAGCACACGAACCCGCGCCGGGCAAACCAATCCATGACTGACGAATCGGCTCGTCCGGCGACGCTCAAATCGAATGTCGGTTGCGAAGCCATCGAGGAACCGTGCACTCTTCGTTTGCGAACCAGGTGATGGCGCAAATCGAGCTATGGTGCAATCCGTCGAGCTATCCGGTCGGCGTTTATGTATTGCCGAAGCATCTCGACGAGAAGGTCGCGCGGCTGCAACTCAAGAAACTGTCGGCGACGCTGACCCCGCTGTCGGAGAAGCAGGCGCACTACATCGGCGTCAAGATCGAAGGTCCGTACAAGCCGGAAATGTATCGGTACTGAAGTCGAAGCCGCGAAACCGCGGCCTGCCCCATTGCGAGGGAATTATCGAATGCGCATTGCGATCATGGGTGCCGGAGGCGTTGGCGGCTATTTCGGCGCGAAGCTCGCACAGGCGGGGCACGATGTCACCTTCATTGCCCGCGGCCGCCATCTGGCGGCGATGCGCGAGCACGGCTTGCTCGTGCGCAGTGCCAACGGTGACATCCATCTCGCCAAACCGGTGGTCACCGATGATCCGTCGGGCATCGCACCGGTCGATGCGGTGCTCTTTGCGGTAAAGCTCTGGGATACCGAGGATGCCGCGGCGCAGATCGCTCCACTGCTCACCCGAAGCGGTGTGGTCATTCCCTTCCAGAATGGGGTGGAGAGCATGGAGCGCGTTGGCGCGGTAGTCGGTGGGGCGCGCGTTCTCGGCGGAACCGCGCACATCGCCGCGACGATCGGTGCGCCCGGCGTCATCGTTCATACCGGCACCATGGCGCGACTGCGGTTCGGGGCCGCCGGGCGTGAGCCGCCGGTGGTGGCCCGGGATCTGGCCGCGGCGTTTCGCGAGGCGGCTGTGGATGCCGACGTCGTTGTCGACATCACGCGCGCACTCTGGGAAAAATTCTGCTTCCTGGCGTCGTTCGCGGGCCTCACCGCGGCATCGCGCCAGCCGGTCGGGGTGATCCGTGCCGATCCGGAGATGCGTCCGGTACTCGAAGCCGCCATTACGGAAGCGTGGACGCTCGGCAGGGCC
>JANXZT010000048.1 GCA_025355395.1 Betaproteobacteria bacterium | reverse complement strand
GCCTTGCCCGCAAAGGCTCAGTCGATGCTATAAAAATACGATGAATTGCTCGAATTGCCGAGCCGAGAACGCCGAAGACGCAAGATTCTGTGTCGAGTGCGCAGCACCTTTGTTGCGGCAATGCGAAAAGTGCAATCAGGTCAATCCCGCGCATGCCAAGTTCTGCTCGAACTGCGCAGGGCCTCTGACGACCGTCCGGCCCGTTTCGGAAGGCCACGCCTCACAGCCCGCAAAGGCATTCGATTCGGAGGAGGGAGAGCGCCGCCGGGTGACAGTGCTCTTCTGCGATCTTGTCAGCTCGACCGAGATCGCGGCGCGCCTTGATCCCGAGGAGTGGCACACGATCGCCGCACAATACCAACGCACCTCGGCTGCTGCTGCGACCGGGGCTGGCGGGCATGTGGCAAAGTTTCTTGGCGACGGACTCGTGGTCTATTTCGGTTATCCGGAGGCCCGCGAGGACGCGGCGGAGCGTGCGGTGCGCGCCGGGCTGGCGATCGTCGAGACGATGCAGGCGCTCAATGCGCGTTTCGCCGCCGAACATAAGGTCAGGCTGCAAGTCCGGGTGGGCATACACTGCGGCACGGTCGTCGTCGCCAAAGGCGGCGACAAGGAAGCAGACATGTTCGGCGATGCGCCCAACATCGCCTCGCGCGTGCAGAGCGCGGCGGACGCCGACACGGTGGTCATCACAGCGGACGTGCAGCAAATCGTATCGGGCCTCTTCACGCTCGAGGATCGCGGCGCTCACCTGCTCAAGGGCATCGATAAGCCCCTACAGCTGTATCGCGTGTTGTCGGCTGGTCTGGCGAGCGGGCGCGGACGCGGCTTCGCCGTGAGATCGGCGACTCCTTTGGTCGGGCGCCAGGCCGAGATGAAGATGCTATTGGGCCGCTGGTCGTCGGTGCGCGACGGCTCGGGACAGCTGGTGCTGACGACCGGCGAACCCGGAATTGGCAAGACTCGCCTGGTGGAGGATTTCAAGGCGCGCATCAAGGCCGACGAACATCTTTGGCTAGATTGTTACGGAGCACAATTCTATTCCAACTCACCGTTCCACACCGTGATCCAGATGCTGGAGCAGGTGTTGTCGGTGCGCGGCGACGAGAGCCCCGCAGAGCGTATCGCAGCGCTGGAACAGTCATTGAGTCAGGCCGGCGTCAACCAAGATGAGGCGGTGCCGCTCATCGCGGAGATGCTCAATCTTCCGATCCCAGCGAAATACCCTCCGCTTCGAGTCCCGCACGACCGCAGACGTCAGCACCTGTTCCGTGCCCTGACGTCCTGGGTGCTCGGCAGGGCGCGTGATCAGCCCCTCGTCATCTTGATTGAGGATTTACACTGGGTGGATCCGTCGACATTGGAATTGCTGCAGATACTGGCCCAACAGGGCGCCGCAGTGCCCCTGATGCTCCTCTGCACGGCGCGCCCGGAGTTCCACGCGCCATGGCCGGTGCAGTCACATCACACAGCGCTCGTGCTCAATCGCATGAACTTCGACGAAACGCGCGAGTTGATCGCCGGCGTGATCGCACGCAACGTTCTGACCCCGGAGATGGTCGACGTCGTCATCAGACGAACCGACGGCGTGCCGCTCTTTGCCGAGGAATTGGCCAGACTGATGCTGGAGAGCCCCGGTGGATTGGGCGAGCGCGATATTCCGGCGACGTTGCAGGACTCGCTGGCCGCGCGTCTCGACCGGCTCGGCCGGGCCAAGGACATTGCGCAATTAGGCGCGGTCCTGGGACGTGAGTTTCCCTATCGTCTGCTCGCCGCCATAACGCCGATCCCCGAAGACGATATGCGAGCAGGGTTGACGAAGCTGGCGGACGCCGAACTGATCCATGTGCGCGGGTTGCCGCCGGATGCGAGCTACCAATTCAGACATGCCTTGATCCGGGACGCGGCATACGAAGCGCTTCTGAAGAGCAAGCGGCGCGAACTGCACGCCAGGATCGCGCAAACCCTGGAAACAAATTTTGCGGATATGGCCCGCGCGAATCCGGAGATGGTCGCCCATCACTATACCCAGGCGGACAAGCCCGAACCGGCGGTCCGCTGGTGGCGCCAGGCTGGCCATAACAGCATCCATGCGACGGCATATGCGGAAGCTCTCGACCACATCAATCGCGCCCTTGGGCAGCTCGCCTTGCTGCCGGAAACGCTGGACCGCGACAAGTTGGAGGCGAAGCTTCGGATCGATCTGTCGACTCCGCTCGTCGGGATCGGCGGCTATACGAGCGAAGAGTTGCGCAAGAACGTCGATCGCGCTGTCGCCCTTTACGACACGACGAAGGAAGAGGCGCTCTTTCCGGCGCTGGGCGGGCAATTGTCGCTCGCCTATGGCGGAAGCTACATGATCCACGCGGTGG
>JANXZT010000305.1 GCA_025355395.1 Betaproteobacteria bacterium | reverse complement strand
CCGGTAGAAGAGCAGCTTGTCCGGATGCTCGCCCTTGATGCGGAGGTATTGCTGCATCATCGGGGTGTGACTATCTATGGCAGGTTTCAAATTTCCGAACTTTCGCAATGAAACTGCATTGCGCCACTGTTCTTGAGTGGTGCAGCGCTCGCGATCCGGGACCAGCATGGCGCCCACGTGACACCGCCCGAGAGAAGAATGAGGCGGCCGCGACACAGGCTGAGCGAAGCAGGGGTTACACCTTCAAAGCGGCCGCTAAGGTTTACGAGGCGGAGCATTTGTCGAAACTCGCGCGCGGCTCGGAGAGGTGGCGCATTCTGAAGTGCAACATTCTACTCGGGCTCGGCCATCGGCTTTTCGCAAGGCCGGCCCGAAATCGCAATAATGGTCGCGGATCAACGTGCTCACCTTGGTCACTGTCTTCGCGGCCAGCCGGCGATTGCTCGGTTGCCCGCGGCGCGCCGCCGGGTGATCCACTTGACACGAACCGCGCCGTCCGTTCTACTGCAAAGGCCACGGCGGCTCGGTACAACCATCGAAACTCTCCTTTGGGGTCGGTGGCGGAACGCAGATTTCCGCTCTGCCGGATTGCATCACCGACTTCAATCGCGCGAACTTGAGAAGCAAGGGCGCACGCGGCGCACTCGGCGCTTGCCAGTCTTAGGGGAGAAATAACGCATGAGCGGGCGAGTCTCAGCGTTCGCTGAACAGTGTTTTGACACTTGTGTCGAAGAGTCTCAGCGTTAACTGAACACTCATTTCTTGGCATTCCGATTTGTTGAAGGATGGGCATAGGTCACTTCATGAAGCAGCGGTTGGACACTCGGCTCCCGACGTCGCAAGGCATAGAATCGAATTCGCTGATTGGTGAAGTCCACATCGCAACGGACCAGTCGGTGCGCCCAATTCTGGTCAACGTGGTAAGCACGCGCGAGCAGATTGACAATCCCATGTTCATCGCTGCGACGAATGAAAATCATCGAACCGCGCAACGGTGCAGTGGCGTCCCAGGTGAATCCTTTGGGAATCTTGCGTCGTTCCGGGCCATGGTCGCGACGATGCGCGGTCTTAGCGCGATGTGCTTTGATATAGGTTGCCGAGACACGACGCAAGGCGGCGACCGTTGGGCAGTGATGACGCTGCCACACCTTGCTTTGCCACAAGCCATTGAAGCCTTCGATGGCATTTTGCAGGCCAGGCTCGCGTGGCGGCGCAAAGACCGGAACGACGCCAAGCGCCAGGCACAGCCGTGTGACGCGACCCACGGCGTCGGGATAGTGATGCGCCCCTTGGAACACGTTGTCGTTGTCAAACTGGGCGTAGTGGGGAAGCCCATCTGCTCGCCAGCGCCCCAGCAACGCCTCTATGGCGCTGGTCGTTTGGCGTTGCCGCATGACCCAGGCATCGGCCAGCGCGCCGTGCAGGCTGATTCCGGTCAGCAGGCAGACCAATGGACCGTCAGCGATCTTCAAGTCCTCAATGAAGTCGAAGCTGTCGAGCTCCGCTTCACGACTTGCCAACCCAGGCAAGTACCACCCCTTTGGCGGTGCGGGTCTTCGTTGGCGACGCACGGCATCGAGGGCGCCGCGCCGATCAAGCACGCGATAAATCGTGGCGCGCGAAATCACTACGGGTTGTTTGACGGTCGCCAAAGCATTGGCGATCGCTTCCGCACCGTACTCTCCCAACACGCTGTTCTTGCGCAAGTCTGCACGCGTCCGAAGAATCTGGGCTTCCTTGCTCGCCGCCGTCCGATTCCATGCCCGTCCCGGCTTGCGATCGCTAAAGTCGACAAGCATCAGCTGTTGGCCTCGAGCATGGTCGACCCATCGACTTACCGTACCGACGCTCACCGCAAACCGCCTCGCAACCGCGCGCATGGCTTCACCGTGACGCACCGCCCGGACCATCTCCAACCGACGTTCCGCCTGGGAGCTTTTTTGCCATGACCCGCTTTCATCAAATCACTCGAAGTTACCTTAGCTGTTCAGCGAACGCTGAGACTCAAGTGTTCAGTTAACGCTGAGACCTGCCCCTGTAGGACGTTGTCAATGTCGGGACGGCGCTGCACAGCGAGACGCAGTCGGTGGTGGTGACGAACGGCGTGTTCAATGTCCTGCTCGGGGCGCAGCCGGCGAATCTGCTGGTGCTGCCCTTCGATGTACCGTACTGGCTG
>JANXZT010000032.1 GCA_025355395.1 Betaproteobacteria bacterium | reverse complement strand
AGGCGTTTGGCCGCACGATCGCAGAGCGGAAGGGCGGCACGCTGAGTTATCTGCTCGCCGACCAGCTCGGCAGCACGCTCGGGACGGTCGATGCGGCGACGGGTGGCGCGCCGTCAGCGCGATACTATCCGTTCGGGACGCAGCGTTCGGCGAGTGGCACGATGCCGACGGACAAGCTCTACACGGGGCAGCAGCAAGAGCCGAACTCGGCGACGGGCGCGTACTTCTACCACGCGCGCTTCTACTCGTCGAAGGCGGCGCACTTCATGTCGGCAGACACGCTGACCGTCGATGGGCTGAACCGGTACGCGTACACGCGCGGGAATCCGGCGAGTTATGGCGATCCGAGCGGGCACATATGCGCGCCGGCGATGCCTGGTCTCGGCAGCGGTGCCGGAAACCCGGGAGACTGTCCAGGTTCGACGTCGGGTGGCGGATCCAGTGACGGGACGGTACCGTGTGATTTGGCTTGCGCCGAAGGTGTTCAGGCGATCTGCGCGGCGAACTCAGACGCGGCAGGATGTGGTGACGGTGGTGGCGGGGGAAACTGCGACTACGGATGCCAGTTGCAGGGAGCTTATGCGCATTGCCACAGCGCGGCGGGCATTGGGGATTCAGACTGCGCTCCCGGTGCTCCGTCAACGACCGTCACCGCGGCACCACTGCCATCAGAATGCACGGGCTGCGGTAGTACAACGGTGGCCGTGAACCAGGGACACGGGAGTAGGAATCACTGCGGCATCGTTTGTCCGCTGGCCCCAGTGGTTGAAGGCGGGGCGCGGAAGCTCAACAACATCGTCACGAGCCAGTGCTTCACGGGCCTCGTGGAGGTCGGTATTCTTGTTGGGATCAGTGTTGGAGCGACAATTGGTGGGGGAGGGACGGTCCTCCTTCTTGCGGGTAGTGGTGACTTGATCGTGACCGCGGTCGGTGGCAGCGTGGTTCTCGCAACAGCAGCCGGATATTACGGTCCTGCAGATCTCGCCTATGATGTGGGCGGGTTTGCCTTAGGTGGTATCGGCGATGTGACGGAAGGATGCGGGGGCAGATACATGCAATGAGGCTACACTCGATCCAACTGTCTAAGCGAGTAGTTGTCCAGTACGTCTTACCTAGTGCGGTTCTCTGCATTATCTTCCTTCCGGCGATAGGGCGCGCGATCCTGTACTACGGGCTGTCTATTGGACTCGCACTTGGCATAGCAATATCGGTCACAACAGTAGCCGTGGTGGGTGTTACCACGATGATCTTCATCGGGTATGTTTGGGACAACCTTGTACCTCTCCGATCTGTGGACGAGCGTTCGGGACGTTGGCACCCTTCAAGCCCTATCGAGACGCAAGACGAGCCTGGCAGGGCGCCCTTAGCCGATCACGAGCCGGGATGCGATGGAAATCACCCCTGGCGGAGAGCATGTTCGACCGACAGAACATAGCGGGCAAGTCGTATCGGGCCAAGCGCAGAACGGCCGAGAGAAGGCGACCTTCGGCCGCTGAGGCGACGGTCGGCGGAACACGGCAATAGCTCGTGCGCACGCGATAGGTACGCCGGCATGGCCGCGGATCGATTCACCGGAGGGCGGCACGTAGTCGATGGCGTGTGCGAATAGACGCTCCGCGATCGCTCGACCGAACACTTAGTGCACGTTTCGGCCCACCCTATACGGTTGGTCACGACCGTCTCCTACGAACCACGACGACTTGGAACGTTGCGCAGGGCGAAGATAGTTCGATTCTGGTATCAGACGTATATGGCGACTTGCTCCGCGACAGCACGATCGTTGTTGGACGGCTCGGCAGCAAGAAGTGGAAGACGGAGAACCGCTCAGTAGAGTCCCAAGACGTGGTGTAAGTAACGGGTCAACTGGATAGCAGATGGCCACAGCATCATCCTCGTGTGACAGCATCACCCAGCACACAAGGAGGATCTCTGTGACCACCCCTACGATGTCCGCCTCGCCGGCGTGCTTGCGGATGATGTCGAGAGCGTCCATCGTAGGGGTGGTCACAGAGATCCTCCTTGTGTGCTGGGTGATGCT
>JANXZT010000013.1 GCA_025355395.1 Betaproteobacteria bacterium | reverse complement strand
CGTGGCGTCGAATTCGTGACGCTGTTCGCTTTTTCGAGCGAAAACTGGCGGCGACCCGAGGACGAAGTGTCCATACTGATGGACCTTTTCCTGCGCGCCCTCGAGCAGGAAGTCGCGAGCCTGCACAAGAACCGCATCCGGTTCAAGGCGGTGGGAGATTTGTCCCGCTTCGATGCACGCATTCGCGACCTCATCAGCTCGGCGGAAGCGCTGACGGCCGAGCACACTCGCCTGACCCTAACTGTCGCCGCGAACTACGGCGGGCGGTGGGATATCGCCCAGGCAGCCCGGCAATACTTCGCCGAGCATCCGCAATCGCTTCACCACGCCGCACGCTTGACGCCCGAGGCCATCGAACCGTACCTGACCATGGCCTACGCGCCCGAGCCGGATCTATTCATCCGCACCGGAGGCGAGCAACGCGTGTCCAATTTCCTGCTGTGGCAACTCGCGTACACGGAGCTCTATTTCACCGACCTGCTGTGGCCGGATTTCGACGCCGCTGCGCTTGACACCGCCTTCGGCTGGTACCAGCAACGCGAACGCCGGTTCGGCCGGACCAGCGAGCAGGTGCACGCGGCGCTGCATGGCTGATCCTCGGCACGGGACTTAAGGCTTCGATGCTGTCGACCCGCATCGCCACGGCGCTGGTCCTGATCCCGCTGGTGCTGGCGGCGTTGTTCCTGCTGCCTCCTCTTGGCTGGGGTGTTCTTTCCGCGGTGGTCATTGCGATTGCAGCCAGCGAGTGGGCGAGCCTCGTGGGTTTTCGGCGGCCCGCGCGATTGCTCTTCGTGGCGGCAACGCTCGGCGCAGCACTCGCGCTCTTGCTCCTGCCGTCCTTTCAGTTCGCGGATGGTTGGCCGGACGCGACTGTGCTCATTGCCTGCGGCGCCGCCACGGCGTTCTGGCTGCTGATCGTCCCCTTCTGGTTGCGCTACCGGTGGCGCGCCTACGCCGGCCTCACTTCCGCACTCGTCGGCTGGCTGGTGCTGATCGGCGCATGGGTCGCGATCGTGCAGTTGCAGGCGGAATCGCCCTGGCGCGTATTGGCGGCGATGGCGATCGTGTGGATTGCGGATACCGCTGCCTACTTTGTCGGCCGCAAGTTTGGGCGACGCAAGCTTGCGCCGCTCATCAGTCCCGGCAAGAGCTGGGAAGGCGTGATCGGCGGCCTCGCGGCGGTGGCGGTGTATGCGGCAGGGCTTGCGCTTTTCATGCCCGGCCCGGCGCGGTCTGGCACCGTGGCCGGCGCGGTGGCGTGGGTTGCCTTCGCGGTCGCGGTCGCGGCGCTGTCGGTGACCGGGGATCTTTTCGAGTCGCTCCTGAAGCGCCACGCCGGAGTGAAGGACAGCGGACATCTGCTGCCGGGACACGGCGGCGTGCTCGATCGCATCGACGCGCTGCTCGCTGCAACGCCGCCGCTGGCGCTCGGTGCGCTGGTGTTGTTGCGATGACCATGCGCCGCAGGATCAGCGTGCTGGGCGCAACCGGCTCGATCGGGGACTCGGCGCTCGACGTCGTGGCGCAGCATCCGCAACGGTTCGACATTGTCGCGCTCACCGCGCATCGCCAATGGGAGAAGCTCGCCCGGCTGTGCGTGCGTTTCAAGCCGCGGATGGCGGCTATGCTCGACGCCGATGCCGCGGTCAAGCTCGAGCGCGCGTTACGCGCGGCGGGCATGTCGACGGAGGTGCTGGCGGGCGTCGAGGGCGTATGCCATGCTGCCACCATGGCGGAAGCAGATACCGTTCTTGCCGCCATCGTCGGCGCCGCGGGATTGCAACCGACGCTCGCGGCTGCGCGGGCGGGCAAGCGCATCCTCCTTGCCAACAAGGAAGCGCTGGTGATCGGCGGGGCGGCCTTCATGGCGGCCGTGCGCGAAGGCGCCGCTACCTTGCTGCCGATCGACAGTGAGCACAACGCGATCTTTCAGTGCCTGCCGCCAGGTTACCGCGGAGACCCGGCGGGGGCCGGCGTGGCCCGGATTCTGCTCACGGCTTCGGGCGGCCCATTTCGGACCCGGGCGATCGAGGACCTCGCGCACGTAACGCCGAGTGAAGCGTGCGCCCATCCCACCTGGGTCATGGGCCGCAAAATCAGCGTCGATTCGGCGACGATGATGAACAAGGGGCTCGAAGTGATCGAGGCCCATTGGCTCTTTGGCGCGCCTCGCGCCTGCATCGAGGTGGTGATTCATCCGCAAAGCCTGGTTCACTCGCTGGTGGAATACGTCGATGGCTCGATCCTCGCCCAGTTGAGCAATCCCGACATGCGCACGCCGATTGCGCAGGCACTTGCATATCCCGAACGGGTGGCTTCCGGCGTTGCGCCGTTGAACCTCGCTGCATTGGGAGCGCTCACCTTCGAGCCCGCGGACCCGATTCGATTCCCGTGCCTCCAGCTCGCCTACGACGCGCTCGATGCCCAGGGTACGGCGCCGGCAATCCTCAATGCCGCGAATGAAGTTGCGGTGGCCGCGTTCCTCGACGGCACGCTTGGGTATCTCGGCATTGCTGCCGCGTGTGCCGAAGCGTTGCGCCGGATTCCGGCTACGCCCGTCAATAGCCTCGACGATGCACTCGACGCCGATGCCCACTCGCGCGCTGTTACCCGCGAATGGCTGCGGCGCATGAACGCACCCAGGATGACCGCCTGATGGATGTGCTGCAGAAGATCGTTTCGTTTGCCGTGACACTGGGCGTGCTGGTGATTATTCACGAGCTCGGCCATTACTTCGTGGCGCGCCTTGCCGGTGTCAAGGTGACCCGTTTTTCGGTAGGATTCGGCCGGGTGTTGTGGTCGCGCCGGCTGGGCCGCGATGGCACGGAGTGGGCCATCTCTGCGGTGCCGCTGGGCGGCTACGTGAAGATGGTCGACGAGCGTGAAGGCGAGGTAGCACCCGGTGACCTGCCGCGTGCCTTCAATCGCCAGAGCGTGTGGAAGCGCATCGCGATCGTGGTGGCCGGTCCCGCCGCGAACTTGCTGCTCGCGGTGGGATTGTTCGCCGGAACCTACATGGCGGGCATACCCGGACAGCGCGCGGTGCTCGCGGCACCGCCGGCAGATAGTGCCGCCGCTGCCGCCGGTGTGCGTGACGGTGAGCTCGTGGTTGCGCTCGACGGCACGCCGGTGCAGAGCGTGCAGGATCTGCGCTGGGGCCTTCTCGCCGCTTCCGGACGCCCCGAAGCGACGATCACCGTCGAGGGTGCCGACGGCAGCCGCGTCGAACGACGCCTCTCCCTGGCGGGTTTGAGCGCGGGGGATTGGGAAAGCAATTTCATGTCCGTCCTGGGACTGAAAGCGGACCTCGGGGCTCCGCTCGTGGATCAGGTTCTTCCCGACAAGCCTGCGGCGCGCGCGGGGCTCGTTCCGGGCGACCGCATCGTCGCCATCGATGGCGATGTAGTGCGATCGCCCTCGGATGTCGCCGCGCATACCAACGCCAAGCCTGGGGGAGCGCTCCTCTTTCGGATCGAGCGCGCCGGCGCGGTTCTGGAATTGCCGGTGATCGCTGAGGCGGCGGACGTCAATGGTCGCCGCGTCGGTCTCGCGGGCATTCGGCTCAAGGTCGATCCGGCCGTTGCCGACCGCTTGCGCACCACGACGCGCTACGGTTTGCCCGACGCGTTGAAGCAGGCCATGGGCCAGGGCG
>JANXZT010000538.1 GCA_025355395.1 Betaproteobacteria bacterium | reverse complement strand
ACGCAGTTCGCCACGATATTGCCGATGATAGAACCGATGTTCGACCCTGTAAAAGATATGCCGATATCGCAATCATGCACATAGCAGTCCATCAACAGGCAGCTGGCGGCAAGTTTTGCCCCGAATCCCCTGATGCACTTTAGTTCACAGCTAATGATGTTACTCGACGCCCCCGCAGTTACGGCGGCCTGCGCCGCCGTCGTACTTGTGTTGACGACATTGCAGTCCTTGAAATTGCAACTGCTGCCCCCGGTCCATGTGCTGGACGCGGACGAAGTGCCTTGCAAACTGAAAACGGAGCTGCTTCCCCCCCACGTAAGCACTGTCGCACTGCCGTTTAAGGTCGGGCGCGTCGCGCCCGTCGGCCTGTCCCCCCTGACGGAGGCATAACCTTCAAAACAGGTATTGCTTGCCGCCTGAGTAACGGTCCCCCCGAGCGTGTACGATATGCTCGAACCGCCCTTGACGTAGTAATGGCCGCCCAGTTCCCAGACAGCATCGTCGGACGAACCCAGAGAAAGACCGCCGCCGGTGTGATAGGTGCCTCCGCTTAGCGTGGCCACGCCTCCGACCGCGCGATCGAGCGTCGCCGTCGTTCCCGACACGGAAACAATCTCATACCAGCCCGCCGTAAACGACGTGCCGGCGGTGACGTGAATGATGTTGCCGACCATCTGCGCGCCGAAAGGGTGCGCGGCGCTCGTCACCGTCGACGGGTTTGTCGTGCCGGTCGTCGAAGCGAGATCGGTCCCGGTGAAACCGGCAGTATCCTGCTGGGAATAATCGAGGCCCCATGTCGCGGCCGTCGGCGAGGCTGTCGTCGCGCAACCGGCTACGGCAGCGGGCACCATCAGTCGTTTGGCCGAATCCTGGCTTACCGCCTGGCCGACCGCCGCCTGCAGCGTCGCGGCGTTCGACGCCACGGATGCGATCTTGTACCAGCCGGGCAGCCAGTTGGTGCCGCTTTTGATATAGACGTAGGCGCCCACGTCCCCGGCGACGAAGTTATAGGACGCAGATGTGAACACGGGCGAATTGCCCGTGGCCGAAGTCGCGGCGCCATCCGTTAGAAAGTTGGCGTTGGCTGGGTTGAACCCGCCACCGTTCACATTCGCGGATGTCGCCGTGCTTCTGATCTCCCAGAGAGTGTTTGCGGAAATCGCCATTCAAAACCCCAGAGACTTACGGGTTGCCTTCGGTGATCGTGAAGCTCGACACGCTGACCGCCGCGCCGGCGACGATCGAGGTCGTGTTCAGGTTCAGGTCCGAGCCCGACGTGCCCACCGTGCCCTGAATCTTCGCCGTGCCGCCCGACGTCGTCATCCGGAAGAACGTCGCCGTGCCGGTGGCATCGGCGCTGCTCTCCGTCGTGATCGAGTTGAGCGTCAGGACGCCGCCGGACGATCCGGGCGCGAAGGTGGCGTTCATCGTCAGCTGCGCCAACAGCGTGTTGCCGGACAGCGACGCGCCGACGTTCGCCGGCGGCGTGCCCGAGTAGATTTTCAGGATGCCGGATGCGCCGACGGACGTTGTCATGGCGTCCATCCGGGTATTCCGGTCGGTCGAGGTGTAACTAAGCGACATAGGCGATCCCTCCCACAGTTACTGATTGACCAGCCGCCAGAGAGTCCGGCAGCGCTGTGAACTCGAAGGATTCGAGGTTGTAACGACCCTTGAGCTGGCCCGAAATCTTGGCTAGCAGGTCGTGAAGGTCCTTCGCCTGGTGATGACGCTCATACCCGTCCGGGTACTGCGTGATCACGTTGAGGTTGTCGGACGGGACGGCTTTGCCGTCCTCGCCATAGCCGTTCTCGGGGTCGGCTGCGAGGATCTTCACCGTCTGGCTATCGCCGGACAGGATGACCCTCGGCAGGCTGCCGGGAGGCAGCGTCACGCCGTGGGTAGATGTTGCGCCCATAACTTTTCCTTTCGTTTGCAGGTTGTGATTGAAGCCGAAGCCACCGCTTCGCTCGATGGCGCCCGAGAGCGCCATCTGGCGAAAAAGCCGCGTCGCTTACTTGGACGTCTTGCGGAAATGCGCTTCGATCCACTGGACAAACTCTTCCAGCTTGGTCTTGGCGATCGAGAGTTCCCGGCTCGCGAATTTATCCTCCGTCGTCACCGTTTTGCCGATTCGGTGCAACAGGTCCGTCGCCTCAGCTTCGAGCGCCTTCAAAGCGGAGGCGTGATCGGTAGGCGCGGCGGTTGCAGCAGGGGCGGCCGGAGTAGGCGTAGGTGTCGCTTCGTCAGTCATGGTCGTTCCTTCTCTTTTGGTGGTTGACGTTGGAGTTCTTACTGGCGGTTCGCCTGCCAGACCTTGCGCGCGAAGTTCTGCAGATCCGTCAGCTTGATCACTTCGCGCTGACAGGTGCCTTCGAAGGCAAGGAGGGCGTCACTGGTGATGCCAGTGGCAACGGCAGTTCGGCGAGTTGCGGCGGCTGCATTAAATCGGCTGGCAGCGAGGGCAGATGGCAAAGGGATGACGCAGGTGCGGGGCCGTGACATCCGGGCAGCAGCAAGCTGGCGGTCAAGATCAGAAATCTGGCTTTGGTAAACCTCATTGGTGTTCTCCGTCAGTTGTTTGTCGATATTGCAGGTGTGTTGAACCTGCGCGGCTCTCTGGTCGACCCTGACCTGCCACGCGGCGTCGTTCTTGGTGATCGAGGCGCTGTGCAGGAACCAGCAAAGCGCCAGCGCCGGAATGACCGGCCAGAATTGTTTAAGGAGTGTCAGCCACATCGGAACCGCCTTTCCAT
>JANXZT010000523.1 GCA_025355395.1 Betaproteobacteria bacterium | reverse complement strand
TCGCCCAGCCCAATGTGCCGGCGAGCGCAATGAGCTGCCAGGTATCGAGTTGGGCAATTCCCGGCAAGGTGCTCATGGCTTGCGCAACGCCGAAGGAGTCCACGCCGGCGATCGCTTTCCTAGAAACGCCGCCACGCCTTCTTTCGCCTCGGCCGAAGCACGCGCGGTCGCGATGCGCTTGGCGGTATCGTCAATGAGCCCGGCGTCGATCGGGCGTCCCGCAACGGCGCGAATGAGTGCCTTGGCGGAGGCCTGCGCACCCGGGCCGGCCATCAGCAGTGAACCCAACAGCGCGTTGATGCGGGCATCGAGCTCCGTCGGTGGCGCGAGATCGTGCACCAAGCCGATCCGGAAGGCTTCCGCCGCGCTGAATTTTTCACATGACAGAAAATACCTTCGCGCCTGGCGCGCGCCAATGGCTTCGATGACGTAGGGGCTGATGGTGGCGGGGATCAATCCGAGCCGCGCTTCCGAAAGCGAAAACGTCGCCTCCACACTGGCGATGGCGATGTCGCAGCACGCTACCAGACCCACGCCGCCGCCAAACGCGGGACCGTGCACCCGCGCGATCGTCGGCTTCGACAGTGTGTCAAGCGTTTGCAGCAGGCGCGCGAGCGCGCGGGCATCGGCCAGATTCTGTGCGCGGTCATAGCCCGCCATCTCGCGCATCCAAGCGAGATCCGCCCCGGCGCAGAAGCTCGGACCCTCGCCGAGGATAATCACCGCGCGCACTTCGGGCGCTTGATCGAGCTCGCGCAGCGCGGCGGTCATGTCGCGGATCAAGCCCGCATCGAACGCGTTGTGCACCTCGGGCCGGCGCAGCGCAAGCAAGGCCACCGCGTCGCGCATCTCGACCGACAGCGCGGGGCCTTTTGCAGCGCGGCCGGCCTGGCGCGACGGCGCCTTTGCGGGGGGCTGCTTCCGGTTCGTGGTGGCCATGCGCTTCCTCACATTCTGAAGATACCGAAACGGGTGGGACCGATCGGACGATTGAGCGATGCCGATATGGCGAGCCCCAGCACATCGCGGGTCTCCGCCGGATCGATGATGCCGTCATCCCACAGCCGCGCGCTGGCGTAGTACGGATGGCCTTCACGGTCGTATTGGGCGCGGATGGGCGACTTGAACGCGTTCTCTTCCTCGCGCGACCACGACTTGCCCTTCGCCTCGATGGCATCGCGGCGCAGCGTGGCGAGTACCGTCGCTGCCTGCTCGCCGCCCATCACCGAAATCCGGGCATTGGGCCACATCCAGAGAAAACGCGGTCCGAAGGCGCGCCCGCACATCCCGTAGTTGCCGGCGCCGAAGCTGCCACCGATGATCACCGTGAACTTGGGCACCTGCGCGCAGGAAACGGCCGTGACCATCTTGGCGCCGTCGCGGGCGATACCTCCGGCTTCGTATTTCTGCCCGACCATGAATCCGGTGATGTTCTGGAGGAACACGAGGGGAATCGCGCGCTGGCAACAGAGCTCGATGAAATGCGCGCCCTTCAACGCCGATTCCGAGAACAGCACGCCGTTGTTGGCGACGATGCCCACGGGGTAGCCCCACAGCCGCGCAAACCCGGTGACCAGCGTGGTGCCGTAGCGCGCCTTGAACTCGTCGAGCTCGCTCCCGTCCGCGATGCGGGCAATCACCTCGCGCACGTCATAGGGCTTGCGAATGTCGGCGTTGATCACGCCGTAGATCTCGTCCGGCGCATGGCGCGGCAGCACCGGCTCACGCACTTCGATCGCCGCTGGCTTGGCTCGATTGAGGTTGCCGACGATGCGTCTCGCGATGGCGAGCGCATGCGCATCGTCCAGCGCAAAATGATCGGCCACACCGGACACGCGGGTATGCACATCTGCGCCGCCCAGTGTTTCGGCATCGACCACCTCGCCCGTCGCCGCTTTCACCAGCGGCGGCCCCGCCAGAAAAATTGTGCCTTGCTCCTTGATGATGATCGCTTCGTCCGACATCGCGGGCACGTAGGCGCCGCCGGCGGTGCACGAGCCCATCACGACGGCGATTTGCGGAATGCCTTCTGCCGACAGCGTTGCCTGGTTGTAGAAGATGCGGCCGAAATGGTCACGATCGGGAAAGACATCGACCTGGTTGGGCAAATTGGCGCCGCCCGAATCCACGAGATAAATGCAGGGGAGATTGTTTTCGCGCGCGACCTCCTGCGCCCGCACATGCTTCTTGACGGTAAGCGGATAGTAGGTGCCACCCTTGACGGTCGCGTCGTTGCACACGATCACGCATTCGCGCCCCGCCACCCGCCCGATGCCCGTGATGATGCCCGCCGCGGCGATATTGTCGCCGTACATGTCCAACGCCGCGAGTTGCGAAAACTCAAGGAACGGCGAGCCCGGATCGATCAGGGTTGCGATCCGTTCGCGCGGCAGCAGCTTGCCGCGGGCCGCATGCCTGGCGCGAGCGGTCTCTCCTCCACCCTTCTCCACCATGGCCACTTTTGCGCGCAGGTCGGCAACGAGCGCGGTCATCGCCTCGCGATTGGCGTTGAAGACTGCGTCGCGCGTGTCCAGGCGCGTTTGGATCACGGGCATGATGGCTCAGGGGGATCTATCGAGGATTGCGCACCGACGTGACAAGACCCTCGTCGGACGTGACAAGACCCTCGTCAGAGACGACAAGACTCCGTCATTCCCGCGAACGCGGGAATCCATCTTCACAGGTAAAAATGAGTGCATTTCAACGTCAACATGGGTCCCTGCTTGCGCAGGGATGACGGCAGGGAGTGCCGCCATTTGCGCAGGGATGACGACGCACCACCGCCACTTGCGCAGGGATGACGGCAGGGAGCGCCGCCATTTGCGCAGGGATGACGACGCACCACCG
>JANXZT010000512.1 GCA_025355395.1 Betaproteobacteria bacterium | reverse complement strand
CACGGTAGAATGCGCCTCGCCTGCAACTCGCATCGTGGGCGGACCCTTTGAGCGCTACGCCCGATGCTCCTCTACGCCGTCACCATATTCACCAGTTCGTTTCTGCTGTTTCTGGTGCAACCGGTGATGGCCAAGCAGATCCTGCCGTGGTTCGGCGGATCGGCGGCGGTGTGGACCACCTGCCTCGTCTTCTTCCAGACCGCACTCCTCGCCGGTTACGCGTATTCGGACCTCGCCGTGCATCGCCTGCGGCCGCGCACACAGGTGCAGCTTCATCTCGTGCTCCTCGCGTTCTCGGTGGCGGTGCTGCCCATCCTGCCCGCCGCGCATTGGAAGCCCGCCGGCAACGAAAATCCCTCATGGCTGATCCTAGGGATGCTCTTTGCCACGATCGGCCTTCCCTACTTCATGTTGTCGAGCACGAGCCCGCTGGTGCAGGCGTGGTTCGCGCGCAGACGACCCGATGCAAGTCCGTACCGCCTCTTCGCATTGTCGAACCTCGCCTCGATGCTGGCGTTGCTGGGCTATCCCTTTTTATTCGAGCCGTGGACACCGACACGGGCGCAAGCGATCGGCTGGTCGGCAGGGTACGCGGCGTTCGTGCTGCTGTGCGCGGCAGCGGGATGGCGCAGCGTGGCGGGCTACACCGCGTCCACCGCGAATGACGGGCGGCCGGGTACGAGCATCCATGCCCTCGAAGCGCCGCCCACGGCACGCCGGCAGCTTCTGTGGAGTGCGTTGGCCGCGATGGGATCGGTGCTTCTGCTCGCGGTATCCAATCACATCACCCAGAACATCGCCGCGGTGCCGCTCCTGTGGGTGGCGCCACTGTCCATCTATCTCCTGTCTTTCATCCTCACTTTCGACACCGCGCGCTGGTATCGGCGACCGCTCTTTCTCGCCCTTGCCGCCGCGGCCATCGGCATCATGGCCTGGACGCTCGCCGACACGCGGCTCACCCATCAGCTCGGGTTGCAAATCGCAGTCTTTTGCATCGGCCTTTTCCTGGCGTGCATGTTCTGTCACGGCGAGCTCGTTCGACGCAAGCCCGCACCGGCGTATCTGACCCGGTTCTACCTGATGATCTCCGTCGGGGGTGCCGTGGGATCGGTGCTGGTAGGCATACTCGCCCCACTGCTGCTGCCCGCGTACTTCGAGCTTGCGGCTGGTCTTGTCGCCTGCGCCTTGCTGCTCTTCTGGCAGGTGCGACGCGATCCGCTCGTGTTTCGCGCGCTATCCGGGATGAGTGTCCTGGTCGCGACGAGTGCCGCCATTTGGGGTATTCATCAGTTCTATGAAGACACCATCGTCACCACCCGCAACTTCTATGGAGTCTTGCGGGTATTGCAGGTGGGAAGCACCGATGCCAGCCTGCGTCGCTCACTGATTCATGGAACGATCCTGCACGGCACCCAATACCTTGCCCCGGATTTGCGCCGGAGCCCGACGACCTACTACACCGCGAGCTCCGGCATCGGCCGCCTGATGGAGTCCATTCATCCGCGCCTCGAACCGCTCAAGGTCGGCGTGATCGGGCTTGGCGCCGGTACGTTGGCAACCTACGGAAGCAGGGGCGATGTCTATCGCTTTTACGACATCAATCCCGATGTACCCGTGCTGGCGCGGCGTGATTTCAGTTTCCTTGGCGACAGCGAGGCCACCATCGAGATTGCGCTCGGCGACGCCCGGCTGAAGCTCGAGCGCGAGGCGCCGCAGCAATTCGATGTGCTGGCGATCGATGCCTTTTCGAGCGATGCTATTCCGGTGCACCTCATCACCTCGGAAGCGCTTGGCATCTACCTCCGCCACATGAAACCCGACGGCGTGATCGCCTTCCATGTCACCAACCGATTTCTCGATCTTGTTCCCGTGGTGGAGGCGCTTGCCTTCGAGCGCAAGCTGGAGGTGATCCATGTCGTCGATTCCGGCGAGGACGCGCTGTCGAGCAAGAGTGATTGGGTGCTACTGTCGCGCGACAAAAATTTGCTCGCCAAGCCCTTGCTTGCTGAAGCGTCGCAGCCCATCCATACCCGGCGCGATTGGCGGCTGTGGACCGACGATTTCAACAATCTCCTGCAGGTGCTGAAATGACGCGTTCGGGCGCCGCTTCCGACGGCAGGTCTCGGCCATGAATTTCCCCACTGCGACAACCCACGACGGACCCGATGCGGATCCCGGGCCGTATCGTGCCCTCGTCCGCCGGCCGGGCGCGCAGTCCATCGAGGTCATCGACCAGCGGGTGCTGCCACACGCCGTCGTGCGGGTGACGATCGCCGATGTCGATGCGGCGGCGTTGGCCATCCGAAAGATGACGGTCCGAGGGGCGCCCCTGATCGGCGCCGTCGGCGCGTATGGGCTCGCACTCGCGCTCGGGCGCGACGCTTCCGACGAGGGCCTCGCGCAGGCACACGCGGCACTCGATGCAACGCGGCCGACGGCGGTGAACCTGCGCTGGGCGCTCGATCGCGTGCGCCGCACCGTGTTCGGTCTGCCGCACGCCGAACGCGCCGGCGCGGCGTGGCAGGAAGCCGATCGTATCGTGGCGGAGGACGTGCATCTTAATCGCCGCATCGGCGCTCACGGCCTGGCGTTGTTGCGGACCATCGCGATGCACAAGCCCGGCCCCGTCAATGTCATGACCCATTGCAATGCGGGCGCGCTAGCCACCTGCGGGTGGGGCACGGCCACTGCGCCGCTCTTTCTCGCTCACGCCGAGGGCCTTCCCGTGCATCTGTGGATCAGCGAGACGCGCCCGCGTCTGCAGGGCGCCAATCTCACTGCGTGGGAATGCGGGCAGCGCGGCATGCCGCATACGCTGTTCAGTGATGCCGCGAGCGCGTTCCTGATGCAGCGCGGCGACGTGGACATCGTGCTGGTCGGCGCCGATCGCGTGGCGGCGAACGGTGACGCGTGCAACAAGATCGGCACCTACGCCAAGGCATTGGCAGCCGCCGACAATCACGTGCCGATGTATGTCGCGATGCCCTCGCCCACCCTCGACCCCGCGCTCCCGAGCGGCGCCCACATCCCCATCGAGTCACGCAGCGGTGACGAAGTGCTTTCGGTGAGCGGGCGTGACGCTTATGGCCAAATGACTACGGTGCAAATCGCGCCGGCCGGAACCCGCGCGGTTAACTTTGCCTTCGATGTGACGCCCGCACGCCTCCTGGCCGGATTGCTGACCGAGCGCGGGATCATATCGGCTGACGCCGAGGCGATCGCGCGCGCCTTTCCGGAGCGGTTTCTCCGGTGATCGAGCCAGTGCACGACGAAATCGTGCTGCGCAACGCGGTCGTATCGACGGCCCGCGCGATGAACGTGGCGGGCATCAATCGAGGCCGCTCCGGCAATGTCAGCACGCGCTGCCGCAGCGATCGCTTCGATGGCTTGCTGATCACGCCGACCGGAATGCCCTACGCTACGATGGGTCCCGGCGACGTGGTCGCGCTGCATCGGGATGGCAGCATTCGCGACGCCGGCGCCCGCATTCCATCATCGGAGTGGCGGTTCCACCGCGAAATTTATGCAGCGCGCCCCGATGCCGGCGCCATCGTTCATAGCCATTCACCATTTGCCACCACGCTCGCCTGCCTGTCGCGCGACATCCCTGCCTTTCATTACATGGTGGCTGCCGCCGGCGGCCACGACATTCGCTGTGCGCCCTACGCGCGGTTCGGCTCGGCCGAGCTCGCCCATGCCGCGGTTGCGGCGCTGCAGGAGCGCAAGGCGTGTCTTCTCGCCCATCACGGCATGATCGCGATCGGCGACAACGCTGCGGACGCGTTGGCGTTGGCGATCGAGGTCGAAGGACTGGCGCAAATATACTGGCGAGTCCTGCAAATGGGCGATCCCGTGCTGTTGTCCACGGCAGAAATGCAAGCTGTGGTCGACAAGTTCGCGACTTACGGTCAGCAGGACACGGGCGACAACTGAAATGCCGTTGGGCGGTGGAGAGACCAACCCCCGCATTGGCGATCTGCGCATCGAGAAGCCGCCCTACCGTGCGTCGGCCCGCGGCGAGCGCTACGTCACTTTGAGCAAAATTTCCTTGTCCAGGTGTCGTTATGACGATAGCATGCCGCCCTCTGAACGGTTGCTCGGGGCTTGGGGACCGCCCGCCCTGATTCTTGTCCGCACCCATTGCCCATGCTCGATTCATTGAAATCAATGCGCTTCCGAACGATCGTTGCGCTCGCCTGCTGCCTGCTCGCCTATCCAGCAGCTGCACACCGGCTTAGGGACTCGCTCGAGGCTGCCGCAACAGCCCCGGCCGAAGGCGCTCCGGTCGAGCAGATAAGCGGCATCGTGCACCGCGTGACGATCGACGATCGTGTCGCGGGCATTGTCGTCCAGGTTATTTCGCTGGAGCAGGACGATGGGAAGGCGGTGCTTCTTCAGAGCGCGCAAGCCGCAGAGCTCGTCGCCGAATCGAGGGTCGAGGTAACGGGACGCCGGAACGGCAACGCGTTGTTCGCGAGTGGCATTCGCACGTTGGCGGACGCCGGGCAGCGCGGTCCTCAAAACGCGAAGCCGGCAGCGAGGGCCGAAGGTAAGCTCGCACTGTTGCATTCGGATTACTTCGCCGAGGGCCGCAGCGAGTTCCTGTTCGAGGTCCACGGCAGTGGCGGCGAGATTACCGCGCTCCGGTTCCATGTTGTGCCCGAAGCGCTGCAACGGGGCATGCAGGTCGCGGTAGAGGGTCACGCCAGTGCCGACACCACGGGACTGGTGCCGGACACGGTCACCATCCTCGCGCTGCCTCCGGCTGGCAATCAGAAGGCAATCGAGAAAGCGGTCACGACGAACAACGCGCTGGTCATCCTGATGACCTTCTCGGACTCGCCCGCGGTGCCCTTTACTCCGGCGAACGTTCAAGCCGTGTTCGCCGGGGGACCCGGAAGCGGCAGCGTGGTTGAATACTTCAAGGAAGCGTCATTCGGGCAGCAGCTTCTCAATGCCACGATCACCGGTTGGCTGCCGACCAATGTCCCCGCGCCCGCCGGATGTGATTGGACCACGATGGGTACGCTCGGCCGCAGCGCCGCGGTTGCTGCCGGCTACAGCCCCACGAGTTATCAAAATCTCTTGTACGTTTTCCCGTCAGTGGGGGCGTGCGGCTGGGCAGGGCTCGCGTACGTCGGCGCCAACGGAGTGTGGATCAACGGCAGGAACGCCACGTCGGTGTACGGGCACGAGCTTGGTCACAACCTCGGCCTGCTGCATGCGGCGAGCTTGAGATGCAGTGGCGTCGCCATCGGCGGCTCATGCAGCGCCAGCGAATACGGCGATCCGTTCGACATCATGGGCAACCAGTCGGCGATGCACTTCAATGCCGCGCAGAAACTCGATCTCGGGTGGATCACGGCGGGCACGGTTGCGACGTATGGAACCGGGACTGCCACTTACGTATTGAATCCCATCGAGATCGCGGGCGGCAGCCTTTATGCACTGAAGATCGCGGCCGCCGCGAACCGTACATATTGGCTCGAATATCGACAGCCGATCGGCTTCGACGCGGCGCTTTCGAACTACCCCAATAACGGGGCCCAGATTCGGGTGGCGAGTCCATTTGAAACGTTGTGCCCCGGATGCGATAGCTGGAGCAACGACACCGAGCTTCTCGACATGACCCCGGGCACGGCCAGTTTTACCGACGCCGCGTTGGTCGTGGGGCAGACGTTCACCGATAGCGTCTACGGCATCAGCATCGCGGTTCTCGGGGCCACGGGAACTGCGCTGACGGTTCGGGTGAGCACCCCAAGCGCCATAGTCTCGACGACGACCTCGCTCGCGAGCTCGCTGAATCCGGCATCGGCTGGGGTGGCGGTGACTTTCACGGCAACCGTGGTCGGGAACGTCCCGTCGGGCACCGTAAGCTTCGCCGATTCCGGGAGTGGCATCGCCGGTTGTGGAGGCGTTGCCATGGTGGGCACCGGCAATACCCGGACCGCGAGTTGCACCAGCAGCGGACTCGTTCCCGGCGCGCACAGCATTGCAGCGACCTACAGCGGTGACGCGGGCAACAACGGCTCGTCGAGCGCGGCACTGTCGCAAGTGATCAACGCCGTTTCCGGAAGCGCGGCATGGGTGGATGACGCACTCCCGGCCGGAGCCATTGCCGCCGGCTATGCTGAAGGCTGGAACTGGACAAGCACTAATCCGTCGCCGTTTTCCGGTGGCCTCGCGCACCAGTCCGCACTGGTCGCCGGCGTGCATCAGCATTACTTCTACAACGCTGCCTCGCCCTTGGCCGTCGGCGTCGGTGACACCCTGTTCGCCTACGTCTATCTCGATCCGGTCAATCCCCCCACCGAAGTGATGCTGCAATGGAACGACGGGACTTGGGAGCACCGGGCGTACTGGGGTGCGAACCAGATCGGCTGGGGCACCGACGGCACCATCAGCAGCCGATACATGGGGGCGCTGCCGGCGACGGGACAGTGGGTGCGTCTCGCGGTGCCGGCAGCAAACGTCGGGCTGGAAGGGCGCGCTGTGAATGGGATGGCCTTCACGCTTTACGGCGGCCGCGCCACGTGGGATTTCGCGGGAAAATAGCTCCGCACGCGAGCGAGTAGTTCCACATTGTGGTGTCGCCCTCGAGCGCCGACTCACCCCGCTCACATCCCCAAGGGGCCCCTTCGGCCTCCGCACTGCTGATTGTGTGCAAGCTCTGCGCTGTCGGCCTCACATGGCGATTCGCCCCAGTCGCATCCCCACGCTTCGCCGGGGGCCCCTGCTCCTCGGCTCACGGCCTGGCTCGCCGGTTCGCGTCGCCTCAGGCTCCGCACCGTCAGAAGTAGTTCAACATTTACGGTGTCG
>JANXZT010000479.1 GCA_025355395.1 Betaproteobacteria bacterium | reverse complement strand
GGACCTGATGGGCGCCGGTCGTAACTCGATTCAGCCCGTCGGACAACGGCCCAATTCTGCTCAGGCGAATGTCGGCTGTGGGTCGCAACGCGGTCGTCGAGCGGAATGTGCTGCAACTTGATCGAACATTGTCTGTCCGGTTGAGTCCGGGTCAGGACACTTTTAGGCGGTCCCGAAGCGGAAGCCGAAGCGAATTAACGCGCTACGCCTTAGCTCTCACGCTGCTTGTGGACGCAGAAGACTTCCCCGTAACCCGGGCCGTTTAGCGCGTCAGCGGCGTGCTCAACATCGAAGGACTCGCCAAGTTTGCTCGTCCATTTGCCGTTCTTAAGCTGGCGCGCTATGTGGGTTGAAACACCGTCCTTACAGAACAAGGCAATCTATTCGAAACTATTTTCGACGGTCCGCCCATTGCAGGTGGTGAACGGACGATTTGGTTCATTGATTATTATGGTAGGCCGTGCGGGATTCGAACCTGCGACCAACGGATTAAAAGTCCGCTGCTCTACCAACTGAGCTAACGGCCCGACCAACCTGCAATTATATCGGATCGCTCGCGCCGACCCCGATGCAGATACCCGCCGGAATCAGTGCTCCTCTTCGCTGAGGAACGAGGGCAGCGACGAAAAATCGATGCCTTCCTCACGCAGGGCCTCGGCCTCCTCCGGTGACGCCTGGCCACGGATCGAGCGCGCCGGCGCTTCGTCGTAGTGAATCTTGCGCGCCTCCTCCGGAAAGTGCGTGCCGACGTTGTCCGCTGCACGAACCATGGCACGCAACTGGGCGATGAATTCCGGTGGCGCGCCGGAGATTGCCGGCATTTTGCGTGACGCGGGCGATGCCGGCGCAGGGGTCGTCGATGGCGGGCGCGCGGGCGGCGTGCCCTTGCCGACGTGTACCCGGGCCGAGGGGACCTTCACCACTTCGGCATCGTCGCAAAGCGGGCAGCGCACCATATCCGCCGCGCGCTGCTGCGTGTAGTCATCGGTCGAGGCGAACCAGCCCTCGAAGCGATGGCCCTGGGTGCATGCGAGCTCGAAAATGATCATTGGAGATTAACGCTGATGGCTTATCTGCGTTGACGCTTGGCTGTCCGTCCGGTCGAGACGCCACATCTGATATCGCACGGCCGCCACGGATCCTGCAATAATCGCGCCGAGCGCCAGAAAGGAGCCGAGTGCGAGGGTCGAAATGCCCGTCAACCCCTGTCCGATGGTGCATCCCAGCGCGGTGACGCCGCCAAAACCCATCAGCACGCCCCCCGCCATGTGGTGCGCAAGATCCTCGATCGAGGCGAACCCTTCCCAGCGGAACGTTCCCGTGGCCAGCGCCATGGCACACGAGCCGACGATCATACCCAATACTCCGGCGATGCCGAAGGTGAGCACGCGCGATTGATCGCTCCAGAACAGCAACAACTCCAGAAGATAAGCCACCGGCGCCGTGAACGAGAACGATTCGGCCCGGCCCGAATTGGTGGCCACGAACTTCTCTTCCAGCGTGGTCGGGTCTTCGGCGAGATAACCGAGATGACCGGAAACGTACCAGCCGCCGACAATCACCGCGCCGATCACGATACCGCCGAACACCATGTCACGGCTGTCGCGAAAATCGCGATTGGCGAAAACGAAGAAAGCCAGCGCTGCGGCAACGACCAGATAGAGCCATTGCTTGACCACCAGGCCCCCACCCATCGCCGCCATCACGGCGGGCAGGTCGGAGGTCTTCGCCCCGAGCCCGGTCACGTCGAAGCGAAAGGGGTCGAGCGCCGTCGTGCGCCACACCGCAAAGAGTCCCTTCAGTGTCATGTAGGCAGCAATACCCAGGAACACCAGCACGATGAGGGACTTCAAGTTGCCGGCACCGATGCGGATCAGGGTCTTGCTGCCACATCCCGACGAAATCGTCATCCCGAAGCCGAACAGCAACCCGCCTACGAGGTGCGATAGCCAGCTTACGCGCGGCGTGGTGTAGATGGTCTTGCTTAGGTCGACCAGTCCGGCGGACTGAAGCGCGCCGGCGCCGGCGATGGCCACCGCAATCGCCAGCAGCCACATGCGCATCCGCCGCCAATCGCCGAAATTCGTGAGGTCGGTGACGGCGCCCATGGTGCAAAAGCTCACCCGGTTGGCCACGGCGCCAAAGATGACCGCCAAAATAAAGGCCGAGCCCGTGACCAGCGCCGCCATGTGAGCCGTATCCGTCATCGGTAAATTATCGCATGCGGTCCTGGCGGGTTGCCTGGCGCCCCCGCTGGGCCATTAACCCCGTTTCGCGATCGCCGACGTTTATAGCAGGACCCTTTCGATCGGAGATCCGCGATGCCAGCCAACAATCCGTCATTTAGCTCCAGGAAGTTGGCCGTCTGGGCCGAAAAGTATGTGCTCACCATCGCGGCGGTGGCCTGTCTCCATAGCGGGTCGGCGCTGGCCCTTGGTCATCTGGTCGACCTCGAAGTCGTCGATCGCAGCGACGGCCGGGTGCTCCAGGTCTATCAAAAAGACGGGCAGTACTGGGTGGTTGGCACGCCGGGCCATGAGTATCTGCTGCGCATCCGCAACAACGGCGGTGGCCGGGTGCTGGCCGTTGCGAGTGTGGATGGCGTCAATGTGGTGAGCGGCGAAACCGCGACGCCCGGACAATCCGGTTATGTGGTCGATACCCGCGGCAGTGTCGCGATCGGTGGCTGGCGTACGAGCCTCGCCCGCACCGCAAGCTTCTACTTTACCGAGATCGAGGATGCCTATGCCACGCGCACCGGCCGGCCGGATAACCTCGGCGTCATTGGCGTGGCCGTATATCGCGAGCGCGCGATCCGCGTGAGCGAGACGCCGTGGCTTCGAAAGGATGGCGCCATGCGCGAAGATCGTCCCGCCCAAACGGCCGCTCCTGCTGCTGAGAGGGCAGAAGCCAACGCCCAAGGCAAGGCGTCTGCCAGCTCCGACGCGCGCCAGGAATCGGCCGGGCGCCTCGCGGCAGCACTGGCGCCTGCAGTGGGCACCGGCTACGGTCGAGGTGAGGACGCGCCTGCCCAACGGGTGCGTTTCGAGCGCGACAGCGCTGATCCGGCGGAAGTCGTGACGGTGCGCTACGACCGCCGCGAAAACCTGATCGCGATGGGTGTTCTGCCATCCCCGGTGGCAAGCCTGCCGCGGCCGTTTCCGGGCTGGAACCGCGGCTTCGTGCCCGCGCCTCAATAGCCTGTTACGGGGCGGTGACCGACGCATGCCTCGGCGCGCTTTGCAGCGCAGTCGCGCCGCACGCATACTCGATGACGATGCGCGCGCCTGCCCTCATTGATGGCCATGCCGAAAGATCGGGCGATTCCGCGCTCATGCTGGGCTACGCGGCGGGCGATGCCGCTGCATTCGATGCGCTTTATGCGCGACACAAAGGAGGCGTGTATCGCTATCTGCTGCGGCATTGCGGCAACGCCGGCACCGCCGACGAAGTATTCCAGGACGTGTGGATGAGTGTGGTTCGCACGCGCGCCTCATACGTGCCGGCGGCGAGCTTCGCCACATGGCTTTATCGCATCGCGCATAACCGGATCATCGATCATTGGCGCTCGAGTGCGCGTGCGCAGTGGGTGAGCACCGACGGCGACGACGAAACGAATCCTGTCCATTCGGTCGCCGCGCCCCGCACGGATGAGCCGGCCGTTCGCGCTGAATCTCGCGACCTGCGCGAGCGACTTTTTGCCGCACTGCACGCGTTACCGCCGCTGCAGCGCGATGTCTTTTTGTTGCATCAGGAAGGCGGACTCACCTTGGCGGAGATCGCGGCGCTGACCGATGCCGGCGTGGAGACGGTCAAAAGCCGGCTGCGCTATGCGTCGGGGCGTCTGCGCGCAATGCTGGGAGACCTGGCATGACGATGCCACGCGACGAGCGATCGCGCGATCCACGTCTGGACGCGGCGTGGCAGGCGGCGTCGCGCGAAGAACCGCCAACCGCCATCGATTCCGCCATTCGTGCAGCGGCGCGCCGCGAAGTCGAGTCGGGACCGCATGTCATTGCCGAAGCACAGCGCATTCCGCGATCGCGCCGGCGCACCTGGTGGCCATTGGCGGCAGCGGCCGCGGTCGCGGCCATTACCGTCGGCGTGATGCAGACGGTTCCACTGGAGCCCAACTTGACCGACACGACGGTCGGCACTCGGCAGGATGCACCGCTTGCACCGCAAGCCCAGACAGCGCCGTCGCCGCCCGGCCCGATGACGCATTCTCCCGCGCCAGCGGTGAGCCCACCGGAACCACCATTACCACGAGACGAGGCAGGTCAGTCGGCGCGGTTGGCGCGCGAGCCTTCGGGTCGATTTGAAGCTTCCACTGAAGAGAAGCCCGCGTCCGCGCGCCCGGCGTTGCGAATGCCGACGCAGGTCCCGCGCCAAGCGCCACCGCGCGCGCGCGCGGATTCCAATGCGGGCCGTCCCCCGACTGCCACGCAAGATTCGCGATCGCCCGGCGACGCTCGGGGGCAGGGCGCGCCATCGGTCATGCCGCCTGCAGCGGCCGGCCGGATTGAGTCTCCGCCACCTCTGAAAGACGGGCCCCGCGCATTCGCCACGTCACCGCCTCCGCCTGTTGTGGTCGCGCCGCAAGCCTCGCCTCTCGCGGTTCCGGCCGAGTCTCCCGACGCAGCGCGCGCTTCGCCATCCCGCTCGGCCGCCGCGCGGGCAGACACGCAGGCAGACACTGTGCCGCTCGCGAAGTCGATGGCCGCAAGCGCAGAACGAACACCCCTTGCAGTACCGGCGTTCGACGACTGGGTGAAGACCATTCAACAATTGCTGCGCGACGGTCACCGCGACGATGCGCAACGTGAAATCATCCGCTTGCGCGACGCGTATCCCGCCCGGGAGATCTCGCTGCCGCCCGAGTTGCGCGCGCTCCTGACGCCGCGCTGAGCCGTGCGAGCTTGAAGCGCGGAAGCGGCGGCCGTTACCGCAGCAGCGGAAAAGCCAAGTTATCCGCTGCCCGCATCAATCGCTTGACCGGCGCCGGCAATGCGGCCCCGAGCGCGTCAGCCGGCGTCAACCACAGATACCCGGGTGCCTGCGCCTTGAACCCGGGCCGGCGGACGGTGACGCGCATCGGGTGAATCGTCAATCGATAGTGCGTAAATGCATGCTCGATGGGCGGGAACGGCTCGACGCTGATGACGTGCGCGTCGTAGCGTACGCGGCACGCGGTAGGCACGTCGGCGTCGAGGGCGAGCTCCGGCAGGCTCCACAAACCACCCCACACACCGGTGTCGGGCCGCTTTTCGAACAGCACCTCACCGGCCGCTTCGATCAAGAGCATTTGCACGGCGCGATGCGGGATTGCCTTTGCAGGACGCGGCGTCGGCAGCTCATGCACGCGATGATCAATGCGCGCACGGCAATCGGCGGCAACCGGACACGCATCGCATCGCGGGCGGATGCGCAGGCACACGGTCGCACCCAGATCCATCATGGCCTGGGTGTACACCTCGATTTCCGCTTCGGGCAACGCCTGGTCCGCGAGGCCCCATAACACTCGCTCTACCGCAGGATGCCCGGGAAATCCTTCGACACCGTGGTGCCGCGCGAGCACGCGCTTCACGTTGCCATCGAGGATCGCGCCTCGCGTGCCGAAGGCAAAGGCCGCGATGGCTGCCGCCGTCGACCGGCCGATGCCCGGCAGCATCGCGATGGCAGCCACGTCGCGCGGAAACTCGCCCCCGAAATCGCGCACGATGATGCCCGCCGCGCGATGCAAATGCTGCGCCCGGCGGTAATACCCGAGTCCGCTCCACAATGCGAGCACGCGCTCGATCGGCGCCGCAGCAAGCGCGCGCACGTCGGCAAACGTTGCCATAAACCGCTCGTAATAAGGAATGACCGAGGCGACTTGCGTCTGTTGCAGCATCACCTCGGAGAGCCAGATCCGATACGGATCCCGGCTGCCTTGCCAGGGCAGATCGTGACGGCCGTGCTGTTGATGCCAGGCGATGATTCGCGCTGCGAAGGGAGCGCTCTCGGTGGGCGCGACCGCCACGACGCGCTGATCGGGCATTATTGACACTTACAGATCTGCATGACAACTGCTCCGTCATTCCCGCGCAAGCGGGGATCCATTTGTTACGGGCGAAAATGGATCCCCGCGTTCGCGGGGATGACGATTGAGTCTTGTCACTTACTTTGAGAAAGCTTAATAGTCTAGAGCTTCAAGACATCAGCGGATCGCGAGCCGTTGCCGCGCTTTCGCCGCGGCTTCGGATTGCGGATAGCGAGCGATCAGGTCCTCGAGGGTGCGACGCGATTGCGTCGCGTC
>JANXZT010000388.1 GCA_025355395.1 Betaproteobacteria bacterium | reverse complement strand
CGCGCTCAACCCGAACTGCTCATCGATTGCTCTTGATGCCAGACTGTTTCCGCGGGTTGCGTGGAGCATGACGCTCGTATCGAGAAGAAATCCGAGCGTGCCGTTCATAGTCTCAGCTCAACGCTTCAACGGCGGCGCTAAACTCGTCGTCAGTCTCCTCCGGCGGAATGCTTCCCAGGAAGCTGGCGTAAGCCGACGGCTCGCCCGAACGCAAACGCGCTGCTCTTGCAACGTCGACCTTGGCCACAGCGACAGGTAAATGACGAAATGAGTCGTCGCGCTCGGTGGCCGGCGCAATCGCATCGGCATCGATTCGGAGCAAGGAGCCCGAAGGTCGAAATATTCCCAAGCCTTCGCAAACTACATCCTTGTTGAAATGAGATGTGAACTGCTCGAGCGATTCTTCGCCTTCCCAAAGTGCGGTAACAATCCCGCCGGAGGCAACGTGGAGTTTCAGAACTCCTTGGCTCGCCCCCATCAGGTCTAGCCGTCCCGCGACCCGCACCCTCCTCGGCTGCGGCGTGGCGTCGGCCAACGCGCGCGCGGATTGCACCACCATTGCGTCGAGACGCGCGGATCTATGGAGATTAACGTCGGGCAAAACGATGCTACTCAAGCCGTCCTTGACGAACATCCTGCGGTAACTACCGATCCGGCGCAGCATGCCCGGGTCGAACCGGCTGCTCTCGCTATGGCCTGATCTCACGTCGTCGAGTGCGGCCGCAAGAAGCTCGAATGCTGTCTGGTCAGGCTGCGGTCCGTCTTCCCAGAGTTGAGTCTGGGCGAACAAATCGGCGGCCACCTCTCCGAAAGGCGCAACCTCAAAGCGCAACACCGTTACGCCGTCACCCTCAGACCGATGCCCCAAGTAGCGCACATTCGCGGCTGCCTTGATGCTGCCCGGTATACGGCCACGAGCACGACTCGTATGCAGGAAGCCCATGCGCACGGTGTCTTGCAACGTGTCATGCAGATGCGTAAGCACCGGGCCGATCAGCTCGGGGCGCGGCTTGGCCCCGAGGCCGGATTGCGCCTCAAGCCGGAAACTGCGTTCGACGGTGATCATGCGGCACCTCCTGAGTCAATACGGCACTGAACTGCGGTAAGCGTCCTCAAGCGCCTCGTGCGGCAAGTCCGGATTCAAGCGGGCTAGTGCTTGGCGAAGTCGCCCATCCAGCACCACGTCGCGGTAGTTCGGATCGAGGCGCTCGGCACTGGGCTCGCCAGCCGCGATGTCCGGGCCGTGCAGCACTGCGTAGCCGAGCGCTTCGAGCCAGGCGAGCGCGGCGTCCTCGACCACCGATTCGGCGAATCGCTGCGCCATCATTTCTGCGCCATCATTTCTGCGGCACCGTATCGAGCACCGTCACGCGGGCCGGCGCCAGTCCGATCGTCAGCGGCCGTCCCGGCACCACCGTCACATGATGCCCCGGCCGGTTCGTGTCCGGGCGGTAGCCATGGGCCATCAATGCGGCCAGCGCCGCCTGCATCACGGCCTTGTAGGCCGCATCAAAGCACGTCTCGGGGCCGATCGTGGTCACGCGCGCATCGGGGAGGTTTCTCCCGGCCGCGGCCAGCAGCCGCTGCACTTCGGCGGCGTCAGGCGGATGCGCCTTAAGCTGCCCGATCTTCAGCAAATTTTGCAAACTCACCGGCACCCCCTAGGAGGAATATTTTCGGCTCGCGAGCCAACCGAGCAACGAAACGTTCGCGGCCGGCCAGCTTCGACTCGAAATCGGCCTTGGTCATCACCACAGGATTCACCTCTCGCCGCAAGCGCTCGCCTGCCCGACCCACTGCCTCCACTACTGCCGCAAATGAGGCGGAGCCCACCACCAGCACATCCACGTCGCTGGTGGCGTGCTCCTTGCCCTGCGCCACCGACCCGAAGATGAATGCCACCCGAATTTTGCACGCAAGCGGCGCCAGTGCCTCGCGCAGCACGTCCGCGAGCCCGGCCGTCTTGCGGAAGATGCCGGCCAATTCCTCCTGGATGGGGCATGTGCGGTCCATTTGATAGCGCACCTGGTTGCCCGCCACTGATCGTGTTAGCAGTCCGGCATCACTCAGCAGTTTCAGCTCGCGATGCAGCGAGCCAGCCGGCACACCGGTCAGCCGACCGATTTCCCGCACATAGAAACTCTGGTCAGGGCGCAGCAACAGCAGCGCCAGAATCTGGCGGCGATAGGCGCCGAACAGAATCCCGACCAGTTGCGGTGCTTTCGGCAGGGTTTTTGCTCTCATATTGAGAACAAGTGTAGCGAATTTGAGAACGGTCCGGCAAGTTCCAGGACGCCACTCAGAACAATCGCCCAGACGCTCTTGTCGAGCAATAGCGGACGGGCTTTGAGA
>JANXZT010000364.1 GCA_025355395.1 Betaproteobacteria bacterium | reverse complement strand
GTCCCGATGAAGCCATCGACCTTTTTCGACAAGGTCTGGAATCGGCACATCGTTGCGACTCTCGAGGACGGCACTGACCTCATCCATATAGACCGTCATCTCATTAATGAGATGAGTTCGTTCAAGGGTTTCGACGATATGCGGGCAGCTGGAAGGAAGATGCCCAACCCTGACCTGACGTTGGCGGTCTTTGATCACATCCTGGCCACGAATCCCGGGCGCGACGATTACAGCTATCCAACCGGTGCCCCTCTGATCCAGGCGCAGCGGCGCAACGCCAAGGATTTTGGCGTCCGGCTGATCGATATCAAGGATGCCGAGCAGGGGATCGTCCACATCATCGGACCGGAGCTTGGGTTCACGCTCCCGGGTGCAACCCTGGCATGCGGCGACAGCCATACCTGCACCAACGGGGGCATCGGCGCTCTCGCGATCGGCATTGGCGCGAGCGATGTCGGTCATGTGCTCGCCACCCAGACGCTGCCGCTTCGACGACCGAAGACCATCCGCATCCGCATCGAGGGGCGTTTGGCCCCTTGGGTGTACGCAAAGGACATGATTCTCTTTGTGGCCAACCGTCTTGGCGTGAGCGCCGGAATAGGCCATGCGGCGGAATACGCCGGTGCCGCCGTTCGATCCCTGGGCATGGATGGCCGCTTGACACTTTGCAACATGTCGGTGGAGTGGGGCGCGCGAGTGGGAATGATCGCGCCGGATGATGTCACTTACGAGTATTTGTCAGGCAGGCCCTATGCACCAACAGCCGAGTTCTGGGATCGTGCGGTCGCCCAGTGGCGCAGATTGCCAAGCGACGAGGGAGCTCAATTCAGCCGCGAGGTGACGATTGACGCGAGTGAGATTTCCCCCCAAGTTACTTGGGGCACCAGCCCGGATCAGACGCTTCCCATCGGCCAACCGATTCCCGATCCCGACATGGAAACCGATCCTCACCGAAAGGCGGCGATGCAGCGGGCGCTCCAGTATATGGACCTGAAGCCCGGCATGTCGCTCGAGGGCCTTTCGGTCAATCAGGTGTTCATCGGGTCCTGCGCAAACAGCAGGATCGACGATCTGCGTGTGGTGGCAGAGGTGGCGAAAGGCCGTAAGGTTGCTCCCGGCATCCGTGCCATGGTCGTGCCCGGCTCAACCGCCACCAAGCGGCAGGCCGAAGCCGAAGGCATCGATCGGGTGCTGCAGGAAGCCGGCTTCGAATGGCATGAGTCGGCGTGCTCGATGTGTGCCAGTGTCAATGCAGATTTCGTCCCGGCCTTTCATCGCTGCGTCTCGACATCGAATCGTAACTATGAGGGCCGCCAGGGACGAGATGCCCGGACTCATCTCGCGAGCCCGGCCATGGCTGCGGCGGCGGCGGTGACCGGAAAGATCACGGACGTTCGGAAGCTCTCGAGATAGTGGAACCGTTTCGCACCTATGAGGCAGTCGCTGTGCCGATGCTGCACGACGACATCGATACCGACTCGATCCTGCCGGTATCGCAGATGAAGTCGAGCAATTTGCAACTCGGCAAAAGCCTGTTCTTCAACAAGCGTTACCTGGCGGACGGGAGCGAAAATCCCGATTTCGTGCTCAATGTACCCGCGTACCGGAATGCCGGGATTCTGGTCGCACGGCGCAACTTTGGGTGCGGAAGCTCTCGCGAGCAGGCGGTCTGGGCGCTGGTTGGTTTTCCAATACGCTGCGTGATTGCCGAAAGCTTCGGTGACATCTTCTACAGCAACAGTTTGCGGGTGGGCCTGCTGCTCGTTAGCTTGTCGCGCGAACAAATAATTCGGTTGGGTGCGGCAGTAACCACAGCGGCCGGCGAAGGCGTCATGAGGGTGGACCTGGAAAAGCAGATCGTCATCGCTCCGGACGGCGTTGAATACCGATTCTCGATTGATGAGGTTCGCCGCCGCATCTTGCTCGATGCCCTGGATGGTGTCGGGATCACGCTGCTGAGTAGTGACAAGATCGCCTCCTTCCAGGCCAGGGATCGCCAATCCCGACCGTGGATCTATCGCTACGGTCCGGCCATCCCGCCGACGTCCTGAATACACACGTACGCAAGTCACCCATACCGCTTGCCTTTCGAGAGAAATCCGTCGGGTTATCTGTTTGCGAAGCAAACCGCGTCGGTATGTCGAAGCATGTTCGCAATCGTACAAAGGGGAGATGCAATGATCCAGGCACGTTCGCGTTGGGCTCGATACGTGGCAGCGCTGGCGATGGGGTCAGTGCTGCTTGTGGCACTCGAAGCCGCCAAACTTGCAGCTGCGCAGCCGACGGTGGGCGCTGCCAAGGTTCGAACGATTTCCATTGCGGTCAGCGGCCATCCCGCCCAGTCGCCCTCGCCGGTGATACTCGCAGGCGTTCAGCAAGGTTTCTTCGAGAAACATGGAATCAAGCTAGGGGACATCATTGGTTCGAGCGGTGGTGGTGACTCGGTCCGGAGCGTCTTGCAGGGCGATCTTCCCTTTGGAATCGTTGCCATGTCGGCCGCGGTCCAGGCCTACTTGGCGGGCGCTCCCGTCGTGATCATCGGTGGCGCGATCCAGTCCGCTGCCCAAATGGCGTTCGTCACCAAGCCAAATTCGGGTATCAAGTCGATCAAAGACGTCGTTGGCAAGACGATCGGA
>JANXZT010000355.1 GCA_025355395.1 Betaproteobacteria bacterium | reverse complement strand
TCCTTGGCGAACTCGTAGCCCTTGACCATATCTGTGCGCTCCACGACCACACCTTCGCGAGCGCACAGATACTGCTGTTTCAATCGGGAGCCGCAATCCCGATGCAACAGATTGAAGGAAATTCCGGCGGAAGCCTGGGTCGCGGCGTACAACTTCACGGGAATCGAGACCATACCGAAGGCCACGGTCAGGGAAGCGATCGAGCGGGCTGCCATGGTGAGTCTCCGGTGATCATTCATGAGCGCGGCGGCGGCTAGGGTGGGCGGGTCGCGACGGACCGGCATCCACCCGGAGCCTTGAAGCGGCCCCCGGCAGCCAGAATCAGCGTAGTGAAACGGCCGGCAACGCGCCGTCGGCCATCGTCGGTAATTGGTGTAGGAGAATCGCCATCGGGCGCCGCAGCGCGCCAGTCGCCTCAGGGGACACCCCCCAGGGTCACGTGAACTCGCGTCCCCGCCGGGGATTTCGGGTTCACCGCGAACACCCGTTTCCTGCGGGCTCACGGCGGGTGTACCACAGGTCGTGGATTACAGGCGCGTTGGCGTCATGTCAATGCATTTTACACAGCGCGGGCTACGGGACGGAGCATGCTCGCCAAGTGCCTGAAGTGGCGTGGCGGGGGCACAATGGAATGCCTCTTGCGACAGCCGGACCCCGGTAGAGTCCTGCGCGAAACGTACGACACAACATCGCCTGGAAGCGCATAGAATCGTTGACTGTAGAGTTGCGACAAGCCGGCACGACCGATGGGACGAATCCAATGCCTGGGGAGCGAGATGTCCAAGCTTCGCGTAGCTGACCGTGAAATGCTGGAGGGCATTACGGTGGAGTGGATCGATTACGAGATGATCGATCTTCTGCCGGCAACAGGCCCCCGCGAACCGGATTGGACCCACCAGCGCAAGGCGGCGCCATTCAACCGGCTCCTGCGGCATACACTGGACTGGGCGGACACGCTTCCGCCCAAGGTCAAGCCGAATGCGTTGATGGAACGCTACCCGCGGCTCGCCAATCTTCTCGCCGCCGATTGGAAGGATCCCCTGGCCGCCGGCGATTGCCTGCGTGACCTCGTCGTCGACACCCGCGGTGGCAGGCAGGGGTTTGCCCCCGAAGTCCTCGAAGATCTCGTCATCCTGCGGCGCTTCTTTACCTTCGGGCCCGACATCAACGCACGTCGACGCCATCGCTAAGGTGGCGGATTTCAAGCGCGCCTGGACCGGCGACGCTGCGCGCTAGAATGGATACACCAACGTTGCACCAAGCCGTTGATACGAATAATTGGGCGCGTCCACGTAACCGGTCGACCTGTTGTAGCTCGCATTGAGGGCGAGACGCAGCTTTCCCCCCAATGGGCCTTCCGCTCTGAGCTCGGCAAGCGTAACAGGCTGAGAATTGGTGTTGTTGACTGTTTCCCGCCCAGCCCCGAGCGCGCCTTGCCACACCCAGCCTGCATGGCGCTTCCGGAATCCGACGACGCCTGTCCATTGCCGGTAACGGCGCGGGTTGAAGTAGGCGCCATCGACATCCGATTGCCGGGACTCATAGCCGCGCCAGCGCAACTGCAGGTTCACACCCTGCTCAGGTAACGCGTCGAACACGGCACGCGCGCGGCCATGAATGCGTGCATTGCCATCGGTGAATGGCTGATAGCCGACAAGACCGATGAGTGTCAGGCGCTCCTGCAATCGCTGCTCGACACTCCCGGCGAATAGCCCGTAAGCGATGCCACGCTCGAGCGCCGGGTGGGTCTCGACGAGATCGGCCGCAGCGATCAGCTCCACGCCAGTTACGGGTGTGATCCGCGCGCCCCATGTCGCGTCGCCAATGATGCGCGTGCGGCCGGCCACCTCCACCAGACCCGCTTCTGCATTCACGCCTGAAAGCGTGGCGGGCTCCTGCTTGCGCCACAGCCCGACGACGCCGGTGACCCCGCGACTCCATCCTGCCTGGCGGTATTCGGTGTGCTGCGCCGCCACTCCTGCGTAATCCAGGTAGGACCTGTAGGAATACAGCGCCCCGGTGCGGAAACGCGTCGCATGAAAGCCGTCGGTATCGCTCGCAATCTCGATGTTGCCAAGGAGCGCCGCGGGTTCGGCGAACGCAATGCCGGCCGTCAGCAGGCACCCGCCGAGAACAACCAGCGCCTTCACTTCGTGCCCCAGGACTTTCGCAGGCCGAAGAGCTCGGAAAAGTATCCCGCTACGCAAGCGGGCTGCAAGATGAGGCTGTACGCAAACGCGTAGACCAGGAAGCCGCGGACATTGCGTCGTACTCGCAGGCCGTTGGCGCTGAATGTGCGCGAGCCCACGCGAAACATCAGCCAGTTGATCAGCAGCGCCATGGGCAACAACGCCAGGGTGAGTGGTCCGGCAATCCAGAAGATCCCGAACAGGGCCAGAACACACCCAGGAATGAAGAACACGGTGAAGGCGAGATCGAGCCAGGGAAAGAGCACATTCCACCATACGAACAACGTCGAAAGCCTTGGGGTGCGAAGAATGCCGGGGAACTGCCGGAACGCTTCCATCATTCCTCTGGCCCAGCGCTGGCGCTGCCGGACAAACTGGCGGAGATTTTCCGGCACATTGGTGAAGCAGCAAGCATCCTCGGCATGACCGACGCGATAGCCGCGAATCAGGAAGCCCCAGGTGAGAACGATGTCCTCGCCCACACAGTTCTTCCAGCCACCGATTTCGCGCAACGTCGTGCGGTCATAGATGGAGAAAGCACCCTGCGCAACAAGGGTCCCCTGATAGAGCGATTGCACGCGCTTGATTGCCGAGATGCCGTGGAAGTAATCCCATTCCTGCGCCTTGGTGACCCAGTTCTTGCGCGAATTACGAACGAGCATGGTGCCCGCCACGGCACGCGTTTCGGGTGGATCACCCATGAACCGCTCGACCAGGTTGCGCAGGGCGTCGCGATAGAGATACGAGTCGGCGTCGAGGGTGATGACAAGGTCGTGGCGCGCGTGGTCGAGCCCACGATTGAGCGCGGCCGACTTCCCCATGTTGCGCGGCTGGCGCAAAAGCCGGACCCAGTCATAACCGGCCGCTTCGACGATCGCGGCCGTTGCATCTCGCGATCCGTCATCGATGACAAACACTTCCAGCGGGCCGGGATAGCGCTGGCACTCGATGGAGTGAAGCGTGTCGGCGATCGATCCTTCCTCGTTGTACGCCGCGATCAGGATCGTCACGCCTGGGTAGCGGTAGATGCGGCGCCGTGCCGGCCTACGATCGAATAGCAGGCTGGCGACCAAGAACGCATTCATGAATCCGGGCACCAAGGCGATGCCGCCCACGGCCACAAAAGCCAGAACACGTCCCGTGACCGACGACAATTGCTCGATCCACGGCACCGCCACCCAGGTGGTGAGCGCGAGCCAGGCGAGACTCACCGCCAGCGACAACGCAAATTTGACCCGGACGGTTAGATACCGCCGTGAATCGTTCCCTGCAGATGGGGCGCCCCGCGCCAGCACTTCTCCCAGCTGCGACGCCGGCATTGCCAACGATCGCACACCGTCTGCGACATGGCGTGCGTCGCGGGCCAGAGGTTGGGATTCGACAACGACGCCGGATTCATCCAGAGGCGTCGAGGTTGTCGCTACATTGCGTGCCGGAGAGGCGGGAGGAGCCATGCGGCCCCATCAGCAAGGTTCGTGCTAACGACGCTCGGCCGCATGACCGGCGCGTGATCGCACAAGTCAATGCCTACATTGTGAAAGCTACAACGACGCCGAAGATGCCTTGCCTCCGACAAAATTCCATTTGCATCTCGTGGCGCCGCATACCGACTTGAACAGAAGCCGCGTTGACCGGCACGCGTTTGCCTCTTCTGACTTGCATCCGATCGCGTGTCGTTGAGCGCTCAACCCAACCCTGCCGACGGCGCTACTTCGTTAGCCGCGCGCGATTCACCCAAGCAGCTACATCGTCCCAGATCGGTCCGGCATTGGGCCGCTGGCCTGGTAATTGCGCGTCGAATCCAAAACGCTCACCACCGGCTGGAGGACTCATGGATGTGCCTTACAGCGGCACTTTCTTCCGATGTAGCAACAGATGGTGTCAGACGAAAGTTGTCGCCGCACGCTCGCGTGTTCGCGATGCGCCAGCCGAAGGTGTGCCTACCGCGCGCCGCGACGACGTCTCTGGCGCCGACCTCTCTTTTGGGCTGATGACGTCGCAGCCGATCCGTCGCGGATTCACATCATGCGCGTTGCACCCGTAGACTCCGTCACTCTCGTGTCCGGGGGCGATGCCAAGCAACAGCGGAGAATGCGCCGCTATTTCTGGGCAGCCGGAACATCGTTGCTGACCATCGGCATTCTTTTTGTCATCTATATGCAAGGCGCGTTGTCGAAAATTGCCTTCGTTCAGATTACGGGCGCTGTCGTTGTGGCGATACTCGCGTTCTATCTCGCGTTTCGCACTGGGCTCAACCTGAAATTTGCGGATCCCAGCCTGACGCTACCGCAGATGTCGACCGCCACCGTTGTCATCCTCTACGCCATGTATCTGAGCAATGGGGCGCGCGGAGTCTTCCTGATCTTTGTCCTGATGGCATTCCTCTTTGGCGTGCTGAAGCTGACCGCCAGGGCGCTGATGCGCCAGGCACTGTTCATTCTGATCGGCTACGGGTTGGTCATCGGATTGCTGTGGGTGCGCAAGCCGCAGACACTCGATCTCGATCTCGAAATACTCCAGTGGCTTGCGCTCGCCATCACCTTGCCGTGGTTCGCGCAAATGGGGGGTTACATCAGCAGCCTTCAGGAGCGGTTGAAAAGGAGCAACTCGGAGCAGCGCGCCGCACTGGAGAGCGGTCGGGCGAATGAGCGGAGCCTGCTCTTGGCGCGAGACGAGACTGCCACCGCCCAGACCATGCTCCTCGATGCCATCGAAAGCCTCACCGAAGCCTTTGCGGTATTCGACGCCAGGGACCGTTTGATCCTCTGCAATCACCAGTACGCCAGGACCTTTACCAATTTCGACACCACCGCTGCCCTTGTCGGCATGAGCTTCGAGGACTTGGTGCGCACATCGGTCTCGAAAGGAGAACTGATCGAGCCGGAGTTCAAGAACGATGTCGAGGCGTGGGTCGCAGAGCGCGTGCGTCATCACCGCAATCCGGGCCCGGAGCCGCGCGAAGTACAGTTTGGCGACGGCCGCTGGATTCAGGTAACCGAGCGGCGCACCCACAGCGGCGGCCTGGTTGGGGTGCGGCGCGATGTCACCGAACGGAAGCGACTGGAGCAACGGCAAGCGATGGAGCATGCCGTCACCCGCCTTCTGGCTGAGTCCGGTTCGATCGGCGAGGCTGCGCCGCAGATCATTCAGACCGTGTGTGAGGGTCTGCGATGGGACTGCGGTGCGCGATGGTACTGGGACGAGAAAACCCACCACCTGCGCTGTGCCGAGACGTGGGGGATTGCCTCCAGCGAGATCGACGCGTTTCTGGCAGGTAGCAGTAGCCTCGTCCTGGCCCCGGAATCCGCGGGTTTGGTGAGGCGTGTCTGGACATCGTTGAAGCCGCTGTGGCTTGCTGATGTTTCCTGCCAGCCCGATTTCAACCGGGCCCCGCTTGCGAGCGTGGCAGGTCTGCGCAGCGCGTTTGCCTTTCCAATCGTGCGGGGCGAAGGACCTGCGGGCGTGATGGAGTTCTATACCCGCGATGCGCGGCCACCGGACCCCGCGTTGCTTGCGGTGGCCGAATCGATCGGCTTGCAAATCGGCCAGTTTTTGACCCGCAAGGAGGCGGAGAAACAACTCCGGCATCTGGCCCATTTCGACTTGCTGACGGCACTGCCCAATCGAAACCTGTTCAATCATTCGTTGCTGCGCGCGCTCGCCAAGGCGCGGCGCCGTAAAACCGTTCTGGCGCTGCTTTTTATCGATCTCGATGGCTTCAAGCGGATCAACGACACCTTCGGCCACGATGCCGGCGACTACCTTTTGCAAACGTTTGCGCAGCGGCTGCGGGAATGCTTGCGCGGTACGGATGCCATCGGACGGGAAATCGAGAGCGATGGCGCTGCCCGTGTCGGCGGCGACGAATTCATGGTCCTGATCGAGGACGTTTCCGATCCATACGATCTCGCGAACATCGCGCAAAGAATTCTCGACGCCGCAGCCACGCCGTTCGATCTCGCCGGACCGGAGGGTCGGGTGACCGCGAGCATCGGCATCAGCGTGTACCCCTCAGATGGTGCCGATGTAACAGTTCTTGCCAAGAATGCCGACACTGCCATGTATTGCGCCAAGCAAAGCGGGAAGAACAAGTATCATTTCTTCTCGACGGCGCCGATTGAAGCCAGGACCGTTGAACAGGAGCCGGTCCTGTCGCATGCGTGAGAGGCGGGCGGCGCGAGGCGTCGATATCGGCCCGCTCAATATGGAAAAGCAGTGGGACGACTTCGCCGCAGCCGCGGCTGTGAACGTCACCGCTCCTGGCGCTGCCCCCGGCTGGACCCGAAATCCCGGGCCCGTTACTCGGGCGTGATACCGGCCGCCTTGACAATTCGTGTCATCTCATGAATCTCGCGGCGAATGAACTGCACGAATTCGGACGGACTCATCCTCATCGATTCGGCGCCGACCTTCGCCAGGTCGTCACGCGCATCCGGAGTCGTCAGGGCGCGCGCAATGTCGTTCGAGATCTTGTCTACCACGTCAGCAGGCGTTCCCGCCGGCGCCCATACGCCGACCGAGAGGGTGGGTGTGAAGCCCGAGACACCGGCTTCCGCGAGCGTCGGCACGTCCGGCAACAGGCTCGAGCGCCGCTCCCCACTCACTCCCAGCGCGCTCAGACTGCCGCTTCGGATATGCGGCAAGGCAATTTGAATTGGCGAATAGGCGAAGGTGATGCGCTCTGCAATGAGGTCGGTGATGACTTCAGCAGGCCCCTTGTAGGGAACGTGCGCCACGTCAATGCCGGTCGTAAGCTTGAAACTTTCGACGCCGAGGTGCGGCAGGCTGCCAATGCCCGGAGAGCCGTAGTTGAGTTGCGCGGGCTTCGCCTTCGCCGCCGCAATCAATTCTGCGACGGTTCTCACGCCCGACGCCGTAGCCACGATCAGAACGAAAGGCTGGCTGGCGAGCGGCGTAATGGCAACGAAATCCTTCAGTGGATCGTATGGCAGGTTCGGGGCGAGCGCCGCGTTCACTGCATAAGCTCCGTGGACGAGCAGCATGTGGCCGTCCGCCGGCGCCTTCGCGACGACGCTGGCGGCGATCACGCCGGCTGCGCCGAGGCGGTTCTCGATTACGATGGGCTGACCCCAGGCTTCCCGGAGTTTCGGGCTTAGCGACCGGGCAATCGTGTCGGGAACGGACCCGGGCGGAAGCCCCACTATCAGGTGCACCGGCTTGGTCGGATAGCCTTGCGCGAGCGCCGTGGTGGCTGTCCCAACGGCTACAGCGAGCGCTGTGAACACGCGAACGATTTTCATCACGGCTCCCAGCTCGTTCATTCCTTCGCCCGGGCTGCGGCCGTCCGGGGAGATTCTGCGGCACTGCGATCGCCGGGCGACAACCCTCGAAGAGGAAGCGTTCGGCGTTCTCGTCACGCCATGCGATGCGTGATGGGGATCAGGACGGAGCTACCCTCGGCGACCTCGGTGAGAATATCCGTCAGCGACCGCGGCCGAGCTCCGATGGCGCGTGCCTGCTCGGGGGTAACGCCGAATTGCTCCATCGCTCGAGGACAGACTGACAGGAAGACGCCTTGCGCCGGGCCCTTTTTCAAAAGCAGATGAACATCCGCGTCAGGGTCCGACGCATCGAGATCGGCCGCCCGGACGGCTTGGGCCGCCAGTCGAACCTCGGCCTTGAGATTCGCTTTCGCTGCTACCGACGCGAAGTGATAGGCCGCAATCAGTGGCCCAGGGTCGAGCGTCGGGTCGGCCGCCTCAAAGAAGATAAGCTTTTTGCTCACGGTTGATGCTCCACTACCTTGAGATAACGGCGCTCATTCCGCCGGATCATTCCTCGGCAGTTATCGCCTGGAGACACTCGACGATGACGGGCCGGCGCAGCGGGTCAATGGAGCCCTTTGTTATCATATCATTCGCTAGACTGGAGTTTTGTTGATCGCAGGTGATTGCATGCTGCCGGACAGCGTGCTCGCCGTTACGATGAGCAACAGGACGTTCTCCGGCCCCGGAACTACCGCCGCGACGGCCGTGTCGGTCGTGCCTTCGAGAAGCAAGACGCGCAGACGATGAACAGTGCACGCAATCCGATTCTCATTGGACGCCTTTTGTCGCCATTCGTCAGGCGGGTTGCCGTCACGCTCGCTTACTTCGGCATCGCGTTCGAGAGACGGATATTGTCGGCGGTCGATCACATATCCGAAGTCGAGCGCACGAACCCGATCGGCCGTGTTCCCGCTCTCATCCTGCCGGACGGGGAAACGCTCATCGATAGCGCCGCCATCCTGGATTATCTTGATGGTCTCGCCGGGGCAGACCGTGCCCTGGTCCCCGCGACAGGACCGTCGCGGCGGCGCGCGCTGTACCTCCTGGCGTTGTCATGTGGTGCGATCGAGCGCGCGATGCTCGCAAATGCCGAACGGCGCCGTCCGCAAGCGCTGCAGATGCCGGAGCGCCTGGAGCGGCTGCTCCGACAGACTCGCCAGGGCTTCGAGGCGCTCGATCGTGAGTTGGCGGGCCGGGACTGGTACATCGCGGATCACGTGATGCAGCCCGACATAACGACTGCCGTCGGAGTAACATTTGTCAGGCATATCTTCCCTGGCCTCATCGATCACAACGTCGTCCCTCGACTCGACGCAGTCACCGCGCGATGCGAGGCCTTGCCTGCGTTTCGCTCGATGCAAATAGATTGACGAGCTCGTATGGCTCGACCCGGAACCCCTTGTGACTGATATGAACTAGGGCGCTCGGGGACGAATCAACACAGGTCAAGCCCTGACGGGCGCGGAACGGCATCCTGGGTCGAATGGCTCCGTCAATGCTCCGGAATTTTAATCATTACGCGCATCATCGGATGTCGGCGAAAAACGCCTGCGGGGGCTTGCGGCCGAAGCGCCGTGCTATCAGGATCGCCAGCACGCGCAGCAAGCTCGTCCAGACACCGGCCTGAACGAATTTGCGTGCGCTGGTGGTGACGGCCAGCGGAATCAGCGCTGGATTGCCGATGGCTCGCAGCCGCTGCGACAGTGCGATGTCTTCGGCTTGCACGTCCGGATAGCCGCCCGCCGCGTCGAACCACGCGCGCGCG
>JANXZT010000336.1 GCA_025355395.1 Betaproteobacteria bacterium | reverse complement strand
CAACGCCTATCCGGCCGAGGTCTTCATGGGCGATGTCGGCGCGCTGGCCTTGGGCGGCGCGCTGGGCACGATGGCGGTGATCACGCGGCAGGAGATCGTGCTCTTCATCATGGGCGGCGTGTTTGTGGTGGAAACGCTGTCGGTGGTGGTGCAAGTCGCGTCGTTCAAGATGACCGGCAAGCGGGTGTTTCGCATGGCGCCGATCCATCATCACTATGAGCTCAAGGGCTGGAAAGAGAATCAGGTCGTCGTGCGGTTCTGGATCATCACCATGCTGCTGGTTCTGTTCGGGTTGTCGAGTTTGAAACTGAGATGAGCCCGATTATTTCCTCCCTCGAGAATCGCAATGCCGTGGTGCTCGGGCTCGGCCTCACCGGGATTTCGCTTGCCCGTCATTTGCATTCGCGTGGCGCGCGGGTGCGTGTCGCCGACACCCGCGCCACCCCGCCATATCGCGAAGACTTGCGCGCCATTGCGTCCGGCATCCCGCTCGTGACCGGAGCATTCACAAGCGAAACGTTCGAAGACGCCGAGCTCATTGCCATCAGTCCGGGGATCCCACGCGAGCACCCCGCCATCGTCGAAGCCGTGGCGCGGGGTGCCGAGATTGTCGGCGATGTGGAGCTCTTTGCGCGCGCGCTGCCGGCGGAGCAGAAAGTGCTTGCGGTCACCGGCTCGAACGGCAAGACCACGGTAACTGCGCTTGCCGGCGCGCTGTGCCGGGCGGCCGGGCTCTCGACCGTGGTCGCAGGCAATATCGGTGACGCCGTACTCGATGCGATTGCAGCGATCGATGGTGGAGCCTCGTGGCCTGATGTTTTCGTTCTCGAGCTGTCGAGCTTTCAGCTTGAGTCGACGTCCACCCTCGCTCCCATCGCCGCAACCGTGCTCAACGTTACCGAGAATCATCTCGACCGGTACGACAGCATGGATGCGTACGCGGCCGCCAAGGCACGTATCTTTCACGGCAGCGGAATCCAGGTGCTCAACCGCAATGATCCGCGGTCCCTGGCAATGCGCTTGCCGGAGCGAGTGGTGGAAACGTTCGGGGCGGGCCTGCCCGCGCTCGAGGAACAATGGGGCTTGGTGCGTCCAGGCAACCACGGCGGCGCGACATGGCTCGCGCGCGGCGGCCAGTTGTTGCTGCCGGCTGCGGATCTGCGCCTCGTCGGGCGCCACAACGCGCTCAATGCATTGGCAGCGCTGGCGCTGGTGGCCGCGGTTGCGCCGATACGCAAGAACATTCTGGGTGCGCTGGCGGCCTTCGAGGGCCTGCCGCATCGCATGCAGCGCATCGCCGATGCCGGCGGGATTCTGTTCGTCAATGACTCGAAGGGCACGACCGTCGCGGCAACTTCTGTGGCGCTCGAGGGGCTCGGCCGTCCGGCCGTGCTGATCGCCGGCGGCGACGGTAAAGGCCAGGAGTTCCGATCGCTCAAGCCGGCAGTCGACGCCCACTGCCGGGCGGTGCTGCTGATCGGCCGCGATGCCGCTGCCATCGAGCGAAGCCTTGCAGGCAGCTCCGCGCACATTGAAAGGTGCGGCACGCTCGAGGCGGCAGCGCAGCGCGCGTTCACGATCGCACGACAGGGGGATGCCGTGCTGCTCTCGCCTGCCTGTGCGAGCCTCGATCAGTTCACCAGTTATGTCGCGCGCGGCGAAGCCTTCGCCGCACTGGTCGAAGCGCACCTTGGCGAGGCGGCCCATGCGTAAGCACGCCGCTGCCACCGCGACACTCGGACGCCTGGTTGCGTTACGCTCGATCGGCGCCTTGGGTGCGCTGCCGCGCAATCCGCGCACCATGCTGGCCTACGATGTTTCGCTCACATGGTCGACGCTGCTCCTGCTCGCCATCGGTCTGGTCATGGTTTATTCGGCCTCGATCGCCATGGCCGAAGCCTCGGCGCACACCGGGTATCGCGCCTGGTATTTCCTGCTCCGGCACGCGCTTTTTCTGTTCGCCGGCGCAATGGCGGCGTTCGTGACGTTCCAGGTCCCGATGAAGGTCTGGCAACGGCTCGCGCCGTGGCTCTTTGTCATCGGGCTTGGTCTCTTGGTGCTGGTGCTGGTGCCGGGAATCGGCAAGTCGGTCAATGGCTCGCGGCGATGGCTTTCGCTCGCCGTATTCAATCTGCAGCCGTCGGAATTCATGAAGCTCGCTGCGGTGCTGTATGCCGCGAGCTACGCGGTGCGCAAGGCTCCCTTGCTGCATGCGGAGCAACCGCTGCGGCAAACGTTGCTGCGCGGATTCCTGCCGCTTTTTGTAGTGATGTCGGTGACGGGCGGGCTGTTGCTCCTCGAGCCGGACTTCGGCGCGTTCGTGGTGATCGTGGCCATCGCCTTTGGCGTGCTGTATTTGGGCGGTCTTGATTGGCGGCTCTTTCTCGGTCTGTTGTTGCTGCTGCCGTTCGCCCTCGGCGCGGTTCTGGTGGCAGCGCCCTATCGGCTCCAGCGCCTGGTCGCCTTTCTCGATCCCTGGTCCGATCCCTTCGGCAAGGGTTATCAGCTTTCGCATTCGCTCATTGCGTTTGGCCGGGGCGAATGGTTCGGGGTCGGTCTGGGCTCGAGCGTCGAAAAACTCATGTATCTGCCTGAGGCGCACACCGATTTTCTGCTTGCCGTCATTGCCGAGGAACTCGGCTTCGCGGGGGTGGTTGTGGTGATCCTCCTTTTCGTCTGGTTGTTGTTCCGCGCCTATGGCATCGGCCGCCAGGCGGCACTCCTCGAGCGCCCGTTCGCGTCGCTCGCCGCACAAGGTATCGGCGTGTGGATGGGCGTGCAGGCTTTCATCAACATTGGCGTGAACATGGGGGTACTGCCCACCAAGGGATTGACGCTGCCACTCTTGTCCTTCGGTGGCAGCGGCATCGTCGCCAATTGCATTGCGGTCGCGATTCTGCTCCGCGTTGACTATGAGAACCGCAGGCTCCTGCGCGGTTTCACGGTATGACCGGCACCGTGATGATTACCACCGGCGGTACCGGCGGCCATGTGTTCCCGGGATTGGCCGTTGCCGCCAAGCTCGTTGCGCGCGGCTGGGGTGTGTTCTGGCTGGGCACACGCGATGGCATGGAAGCAGCGCTGGTTCCGCAGCACGGCGTGGACTTCGAGGGCGTCTCGTTTCGCGGCATCCGTGGCAAGGGGTGGCGGCAGGTGGCGTGGAGTCCGGTCGCGTTGCTTGCCGCAGCATGGCAGAGCCTTCGCATCCTGCGTCGCAGCGCCCCCGATGTGGTGCTCGGGTTCGGCGGCTTTGCATCCTTTCCTGGTGCGGCGATGGCGGCGGCCACCGGCCGGCCGCTGGTGCTGCACGAATCCAATGCCGTGGCCGGGCTCGCCAACCGCATCCTTGCCTACGTTGCCGCGCGCATCCTGCTCGGTTTTCCCAATGCGCTGCGCGGACGGCACGCGGCCAAGGTGGAGTGGGTGGGGAACCCGCTGCGCGATGCCATCACCCGCCTGCCGCCGCCGGAGGTGCGCTTCGCCGGGCGCGCCGGTCCGATGCGGCTTTTGGTGGTGGGCGGCAGCCTGGGTGCCGCGGCGATCAACGCATGCGTTCCTGCCGCGATTGCGTTACTGCCGTCGATAGCGCGGCCGCGAATTTTGCATCAGGCGGGTGCGCGGCACCTCGATGCCCTGCGCGCAGCCTACGTGCGGGTGGAGGTCGAAGCGCAATGCGTTGCCTTCATCGACGACATGGCGGCGCATTACGCCGAGACCGATTTCGTCGTTTGCCGCGGTGGCGCCATTACCGTTGCCGAGCTTGCCGCCGTGGGCATTGGCGCCATCATCGTGCCATTGCCCGGAGCCATCGCCGACGAGCAAAACGCCAATGCCCAGTTCCTGGTGGACGCGGGCGCCGCAATGAAAGTCGCGCAAACGAATTTCACGCCGGTGTGGCTCGCCGGATTTCTTCGTGCACTGACGCGGGAGCAATTGTTGACGATGGCGGTTGCGGCGCAGTCCGTCGGCCGACTCGATGCCGCCGACCGCGTCGCAGATGTCTGCATCGCATTGGGTGCAACGCGATGAGGCACAAGGTCAAGCGTGTGCACTTCGTCGGCATTGGCGGTGCCGGCATGAGCGGCATTGCCGAAGTGCTCACCACCCAAGGCTATCAAATTTCGGGCTCCGATCTATCCCACAACGCCGCGACCCGGCGCCTCGCAAGTCTGGGTGTGACGATTTTCATCGGACACGCGGCCTCCCACGTGCGCGGCGCCGATGCGGTGGTCGTGTCCGCGGCAGTCGCCGCCGATAACCCGGAAGTCATGGCCGCGCGGGAGCACGGAGTGCCGGTGGTGCCGCGCGCGCTGATGCTGGCGGAACTCATGCGATTGAAGCAGGGCATCGTGGTGGCCGGCACCCACGGCAAGACCACGACCACGAGCCTCATCGCGTCGGTGCTGGCCGAAGGTGGGCTTGATCCGACATTCGTCATCGGTGGGCGCCTCTTGTCCGCCGATGCGCATGCGCGGTTGGGCACAGGCGAATTTCTGGTGGCGGAAGCCGACGAATCCGACGCTTCGTTCCTTTATCTCCAACCGGTGCTCGCGGTGATCACGAATATCGACCCCGATCACATGGAGACCTACGACCACGATTTCGCGAAACTCAAAAAAGCGTTCGTGGACTTTGTACAGCGCCTGCCGTTCTATGGAGTCGCGGTGCTTTGCCAGGACGACGCGAATGTGCGCGAGATCATGCCGGCGATCGCGAAGCCGGTCATTACCTACGGTCTGGACGAAGGCGCGCAGCTGCGCGCGGTCGATGTCGTCAACGTCGCCGGGCGTATGCACTTTCTCGTGCGCCGCAAGGGCCGCCCGGATTGTGCGATGCAATTGAACCTGCCCGGCGATCATAACGTGCGCAATGCGCTGGCCGCGATCGCGGTTGGCCACGAGGTGGGGGTGGCCGATGCCGTCATTGCCAAGGCACTGTCCGAGTTCACTGGTGTTGGCCGGCGCTTCCAGCGGTTCGGCGAGATCGCTTTGGAAGGCGGCACGTTCACCCTCATCGATGACTACGGGCATCATCCGGTCGAGATGGCGGCAACGATTGCGGCCGCGCGCGCGAGCTTTCCGGGCCGCCGTCTTGTGCTCGCCTTCCAGCCACATCGTTACACGCGCACCCGGGATCTGTTCGAAGATTTTGTGAAGGTGCTGCCGACGGTCGACGTTCTGGTGCTGGCGGATGTCTACCCGGCCGGTGAGGCGCCGATTGTCGCTGCCGATGGCCGCGCCCTGGCCCGCGCGTTACGGGTCGGCGGCAAGATCGAACCGGTCTTTGTCGAGTCGGTGAGCGATGTGGTCGGTGCCTTGCGCAGCGTGACGCGTCCCGATGACGTGGTGGTGACGATGGGGGCCGGCTCGATCGGACAAGTACCGGCACAGCTGGCGGCCGGCACATGATGATGAACGACCTTCCTGCTTCGCGGTTGTTGCGCGGCGAGCTCAAGCGCGACGAGCCGCTTGCCCGGTACACCACCTGGCGTTGCGGTGGCCCCGCACAAACGCTCTACAAGCCCCGGAATCGTGCCGATCTCGCCACGTTCATCGGCCAGCTGCCTGCGGAAGAGCCGGTGACCGTCATCGGGCTCGGCAGCAATTTGCTGGTGCGCGATGGTGGTGTGCGCGGGACGGTGATCGTCTTGCATCCCGCACTGGGCGCGCTCGAAGTGCGGGATGGACTGGTTTATGCGGAGGCCGGTGTCGCAAGCCCGAAGGTAGCGCGCTTTGCGGCGATGCATGGGTTGGCCGACGCCGAGTTTCTTGCCGGCATCCCGGGCACGGTGGGTGGGGCTCTCGCGATGAACGCCGGATGCTACGGCGGCGAAACGTGGCGGTTCGTTGCGAGCGTCGAGGTGCTGACGCGCGCCGGAGTCTTCGACCATCGCTCGCCCTCCGAGTACGCCATCGGTTACCGCAGTGTGCGCCGCGCCGATGGCACCGATCCCGTCGGCCTTTTCACCTCGGCGATGTTCGCTTTTCCCTCCGGCAATTCCGGGATCGCGCGCGAGCGCATTCGCGCCTTGCTGAAGCGTCGCATCGCAACCCAGCCGCTGGACCTTCCGAACGCGGGCAGTGTTTTTCGCAATCCACAGGGCGACCATGCGGCGCGGCTCATCGAGGCGTGCGGTCTCAAGGGCTACGCGGTCGGTGGCGCACGCGTATCCGAGAAGCACGCGAACTTCATCGTGAACCCGCACGGACAGGCAAAGGCTGCGGACATCGAAGCCATCATCGGGCACGTACGCACGACCGTCAGCGCTATTACCGGCATCGTGCTCGAGCACGAGGTGCGGATCATTGGCGACGAAAAGTAGGGTCAGAGACGACTTCCCATGCCTACAAGCGGAATGAAGCGCCAATTCACCGGAAAGTCGTCTCTGACCCTAGAGGGAAGCGCGACTAGCGTCGAGCAGGAATTCGGAAAAGTGGCGGTGCTGATGGGCGGGCCCAGTTCGGAGCGCGAGATCTCGTTCCTGTCGGGCAATGCGGTGCTGGCCGCGCTGCGCGGCCGCGGCGTCGATGCGCATGCGTTCGATCCCGCGGAACGTTCGGTGTTCGAACTGAAGGTCGCGGGATTCGACCGCGCGTTCATCGCCCTGCATGGCCGCTTTGGTGAAGACGGCACCGTGCAGGGCGCGCTCGAAGCGCTGCGCATTCCATACACCGGCAGCGGGGTGATGGCCTCCGCGCTGGCAATGGACAAGTGGCGCACCAAGCTCGTGTGGCTTGCGAGTGGCATCCCCACCCCGCGCTATCGCGTCGCCACCGCGGGGATGGATTGGAAGAGCGTGGTGGCCGAGCTCGGCCTGCCGATCATCGTCAAGCCGGTGCGTGAAGGGTCGACCATCGGCATCACCAAAGTTACCGCGGCCTTGCGTGATGCGGTGACGCCGCTGGAGATCGCCTACCACGAAGCAGCGTTGCACGACGATCTCGTCCTGATCGAGGAATTCATCGCAGGCACCGAGCTTACGGCATCGATCCTCGCCGATGCTGCGCTGCCGCTGATCCGGATCGAGGCCCCGCAAGGCAACTACGACTACCACAACAAATATTTCTCCGACGAAACGCGCTACTTTTGTCCGGCCGGTCTCTCCGACGCGAAGGAACAGGAAATTCGCGCGGCGGCGCTCGCGGCCTTTCGCATCATCGGATGTGCCGGCTGGGGACGGCTCGACCTCATCCTGCGCGATGACGGCACATTTGCGTTCCTCGAGGTCAACACTTCGCCTGGCATGACGGGGCATTCGCTCGTGCCGATGGCGGCGCGCGAAGCCGGATTGGCGTTTGCGGACCTCTGTATCGGAATCCTGCGGAGTGCGCATGTGGGATGACGCGAGGCAGCTCAATGCCGTGGCGACGGTGCTGACCGTCTTCGCCGCCGTGCTGCTGGGATGGGGGCTCCTGAGCTGGCTTGCGCGCCAGCCCGCGTTTGCCTTTCGCGAAGTGGTGGTGCAGGGACCGTTGGTGCGCACCAACGCGGCGTATCTCGAGGCGATCATTCGCGACGAACTCGCCGGCACGTTCTTCACCATGAATCTCGACCGCGGCCGCGCCGCGATCGCCAAGGCGCCGTGGGTCCGTCGCGTGGCATTGCGGCGGCAATGGCCGCAGCGCCTTGAAGTCAGTATTGAAGAGCATGTGCCGCTTGCGCGCTGGAACGACAGCCTTCTGGTCGACACCGAGGGCGAGGTGTTCGCGGCGACCGACAAGGACGAGTTGCCGCGCTTCGCCGGGCCGGAGGGCGCCGCGCTCGAAGTCACGCGCCGTTACCGCGAGTGGGGCGCGGCGCTGGCACCGCTGAACCTCACCCTGAACGAGATGAGGCTTTCGGCGCGCGGCGGTTGGGAGTTGCACGTTGTGGGCGAGACCGGCCCACTCGGCATCGAAGTCGGACGCGACGAGCCATCCGCACGGCTCGCACGATTCGTTCGCGCGTATGGCCGCACCATCGGCGCCGTGGATCGAACCGGCATCCGGGTGGAGCAGGTCGATCTTCGTTACCGCAATGGGTTTGCGGCGAAAGTCCCCACGTTCCGCGAACGTGCGCCCAGGAAAATCGCGGCAGTGGATTGCGCAGTGTTGGCCTGACCAGAGGATGGGATGGTGAAGGAAAGCAAGAACCTTATCGTTGGCCTCGACATTGGCACGTCGAAGATAGTGGCGATCGTTGCGGAGATACGCGCCGACGGTTCCCTCAACATCATTGGCATGGGTTCGCAACCGTCGCATGGCCTGAAGAAGGGCGTGGTGGTCAACATCGAAGCGACGATGGGCTCGATCCAGCGGGTGCTGGAAGAAGCGGAGCTGATGGCCGACTGCCGCATCACCGAGGTCTACACGGGTGTCGCAGGCAGCCACATCCGCAGCCTGAATTCGAGCGGCATGGTCGCCATCAAGGACAAGGAAGTGACGCAGGCCGACATCGATCGCGTGGTCGAAACCGCCAAGGCCATCGCCATTCCCAACGATCAGCAGATCCTGCACATCCTGCCCCAGGAATTCATCATCGACGGGCAGGAGGATGTGCGCGAGCCGCTCGGGATGAGCGGAGTCCGGCTCGAGGTCAAGGTGCACATCGTGACCGGCGCGGTCTCGGCCGTTGAAAACATCACCAAGTGCGTGCGGCGATGCGGGCTGGAGGTGAAGGACGTGATCCTGCAGCCTCTCGCGTCATCCATTGCCGTCCTGAACGAAGATGAAAAGGAGCTCGGCGTATGTCTCATGGACATTGGCGGAGGCACGACGGATCTCGCGGTGTTTTCGGGCGGCGCAATCCGGCACACCGCCGTCATTCCGATAGCCGGCGATCAAGTCACCAACGACATTGCGATGACGTTGCGCACGCCGACCAAGGAAGCCGAGGAATTGAAGCTTCGGCACGGCTGCGCGCTGCGCCAGCTCGCCAACGCCAACGAGATGATCGAGGTGCCCGGCGTCGGCGAACGCGGACCGCGCAAGCTCTCGCGCCAGATGCTGGCGGAAGTCATCGAACCGCGCATTGAGGAGCTCTACACACTCGTGCAGGCCGAGTTGCGGCGCAGCGGCTTCGAGGAGTTGCTCTCGTCGGGCATCGTGCTGACCGGCGGCTCGGCGCTGCTGCAGGGGATGACCGAGCTCGGCGAGGAAGTCTTTCATTTGCCGGTGCGCGTTGGCGTGCCGGCCTACGCAGGGGGGCTCGCGGACGTCGTTCGCAGCCCGCGTTATGCCACCGCAGTCGGCCTCTTGCTCGAAGGCCGCGACCAATACCTCCGCGCCGAGCAATCACGATCCCAGACCACGGGCATCGGCGGCGTCGCGGAACGCATGAAGCAGTGGTTCAAGGCGAATTTCTAAAAACAACTCACAACAAGCCGTACCAGGGAAACATCCAGCAACCCCGACAGGAGAAAGGAACTACCATGTTTGAAATCATCGACCAAGCCCCCGTGGAAGGCGCCATCATCAAGGTCATCGGCGTGGGCGGTTGCGGCGGCAACGCCGTGGAGCACATGATCGCCAAGAATCTCGGCGGGGTGGATTTCATGTGTGCCAACACCGACGCGCAGGCATTGAAGCGCTCGACTGCCCGCACCCAGCTTCAACTGGGCAGCAGTCTCACCCGCGGCCTCGGGGCGGGCGCCAAGCCCGAGATCGGACGCGATGCCGCGAACGAGGATCGCGATCGCATCGGTGAACTGATAGAGGGTGCCGATATGCTCTTCATTACCGCCGGCATGGGCGGGGGCACCGGCACCGGTGCCGCTCCGGTGATCGCCGATATCGCGAAGAGCATGGGCATCCTTACCGTCGCGGTGGTCACTCGCCCCTTCTCGTTCGAGGGCAAGCGCCAGCGCGTGGCGACCGCCGGAATCGAGGAGCTTGCGAAGAGGGTCGATTCCCTCATCGTCATTCCCAACGACAAGCTGATGACCGTGCTTGGCGAGGACGTGTCGGTGCTCGACGCCTACGCCGCCGCCAACGATGTGCTGCATGGCGCGGTCTCCGGGATTGCCGAGGTCATCAACAATCCCGGTCTAGTGAACGTCGACTTTGCCGACGTGCGCACGGTGATGGGCGAGGTCGGCATGGCGATGATGGGCTCGGCCACCGCCGCCGGCATCGATCGTGCGCGCAGCGCGGCGCAGCAGGCCGTCAAGAGCCCGCTGCTCGAGGATGTCAACCTCCTCGGGGCGCGCGGCGTGCTGGTCAACATCACCGCCTCGGCCGGTCTCAAGATGAAGGAGTACCACGAGGTCATGAACACCATCAAGGAGTTCACGGCGGAGGATGCGATGGTGATCGTGGGGACGGTGATCGATGACGCGATGGAGGATCGCCTGCGCGTCACCATGGTCGCCACCGGCCTTGGGGGCGCCGCAGCAGCCAGGCGCACGCCCAACATCCAGCTCGTGGAAACCGTATCGACACGCACCGGCACCGATGACGGCGTGGGAATGCATCTCGAGCGAGTGGATTATGAAAAGCTCGATCAGCCGGCGGTGGTGCGCCGCGGCCGCGTCGGTTCGTCCGGCACTGCGGGGATCCCCTCGTTCGACGCACCAGAGATTCCGGCGTTCCTGAGGAAGCAAGCCGACTGACCCGGCAAGGGTCAGGAGCCTGTCGGAGTTAATTTCACGCATGCGTTGCTTCGTCAAAAAACGATGGCTGCAAGGCGCAAGGGGCACCGAATATCGGGAATCTTCTTAGCCTAAGCAGCGCATGCCGACATGCGCTGGCGGTCGCGACCGGAGTTGCCTATGCTAGGATATGTGGCTAAACCATTGAGGCTGCGCAGCTTTCCGACGGCCTCACCGCCTTGCAGAATGCCGATGTCGATGCTCAAACAACGCACGCTGCGTGTGCCGATCAAGACCACCGGGGTCGGCCTTCACACCGGCGCGCGGGTAGACCTGACGCTGCGCCCCGCAGCGCCTGACAACGGCGTCACCTTTCACCGCGTGGACCTCGATCGGCCGGTGGCGATTCCAGCCGACGCGCTTCATGTCGTCGACACGCGGTTGTCGTCGACGTTGCAACACGACGGCGCGAGCGTGTCGACCGTCGAGCACATCCTGTCAGCGCTCGCGGGCCTCGGGATCGACAACCTGCATATCGACGTCGCCGGACCCGAAATTCCGATCATGGATGGAAGTGCGGGTCCGTTCATCTTCCTGCTGCAGTCAGCCGGGATCGTCGAGCAGGATGCACCCAAGCGCTATCTCAGGATTACCGCGCCGGTGGAAGTCCGCGATGGCGACAAATGGCGCGCTTCGAGCCCTTCGACGGGTTCAAGCTGGATTTCACCATCGACTTTCCGCATCCGGTGTTCGGGTCCGAGAACCGCCACGTCACGATCGATTTCGCCGAGCATTCCTACGTGAAGGAAGTGGCGCGGGCACGCACGTTCGGATTCATGCAGGATGTCGAGGCGATGCGCGCCGCGGGCTTGGGGCTCGGCGGCAGCTTGCAGAATGCCGTCGTGCTCGACGAATTCCGGGTCCTCAACACCGAGGGCCTGCGCTACGACAACGAGTTCGTGAAACATAAGGTGCTCGACGCCATCGGCGACCTTTACCTGCTAGGGCACCCGCTCATTGGCCAATACACGGCGTACAAGCCGGGCCACACCCTCAACAACGCCGTCGCGCGTGCGCTCCTGGCACGAAAGGACGCCTACGCCATCGTGACCTTCGAGGCGGACGCGGACGTGCCATCGGCGTTCCAGGACTGGCAGCTGGCACCGACCTGACCCCGCGCGCTCACTGCCGCAACGGGGCGCCGGAGCGCTTGTCCATCTACCATGGTACTGGTTCGCCTCCTGCTGTTCCTCGCTCTCGCTACCATTGCGGGCGCAGGGTTGTTTTTCATGTTCACCAAGGACCGGCGCTACCTCCGCTTCATCGGCCAGACGATCAAGTACACGATCTTCCTGTTGGTCGGAGTAATGGTGTTCTTCGTTTTCGAACGGCTGCTCCTGGTGATTTAGAAACAGGAACAAACAGGAACAAACAGGAACGTCAACTCACCCGCCGCAGTAGCCGCGCGAGGGCCGTCTTGAGCGACCCTTCCGGCAAGCCGCGGGTCAAGGCGGCGAGCGGTATGAGGCTTCCCTTGGCCAGCTCCTTTCGGGGAATTTTCGGTTCCGTCGGTGCGCCGGCTGTAACTTGCACGCGCACCCGGATTCCATTGCATTGCGCGCCCTCGCGAATGAGTGCGGTCAGAAGATCGGGTGCGCGCTGGCGCAGCGCTGCGGCGACCGCTCCGGCGGCGACGACCAGTTCGATCTCTCCGCTCCCGAGTTGCGTTGCGCGTACCCGCTCACCGAGCTGGCGTGGCAGATGGCGGCGCACCAGGGTGGTCAGCGCCTCTTCGCGCGCTCGCCGCGCCTGCCAGCCGGCGAGCACGGCATCGGCGGCGATGATCTGCTGCAGGGGTCGGGGCGATTCCACCATCGCGCTATGGTAAACTGGTAGGGATCGACCACGGTAACGGACTGTCCGCCGGTATGCCCTTACGTCCGCAGATTGCGAATGAGGTGGGTTGGCGGTATCTGGTCAGTCCGTCGCGGCCCCCAAGGCGCACCGGCCGCTGCATTTGGATTGCAACTCCATCTCACGGTCCGGTCGGATAAGTGTGCCGCAGGTGCCGTCCTGATCCGCGATCCACCCGCTGACTTTCCGCCCGGCCACCGATCCAAAACGACCGGCTCGACACGACAGGGTTAGGGGTGAGGCCGTCCTCACCCCTTGTTTATTTGCCTCTGCGGGGACATTTAAGGAACCTTGCCCCCAGCGGATTCCAAGGCCCAAATGATTTCGAACATCCTCACTCGCATCTTTGGCAGCCGTAACGAGCGCCTGCTGAAGCAATACGCCCAGGTCGTCCGGCAAATCAACGCACTGGAGCCCGATGTGGCGGCCTTGGCCGATCCCGAACTGGCCGCTCGCACCACCACCTTCAAGGAACGCGTCGCCAACGGCGAGGAGCTTGACGCGGTGCTTCCCGAAGCCTTTGCGGTGGTGCGGGAGGCCGGCAAGCGGATCCTGCAGATGCGGCACTTCGACATGCAGCTCATCGGTGGCATGGCGCTGCACTACGGCAAAATTGCCGAGATGCGAACAGGCGAAGGCAAGACGCTGGTCGCCACCCTGCCCGCGTATCTCAACGCGCTTTCCGGCCAAGGTGTGCATGTGGTCACGGTGAACGACTACCTTGCCCAGCGCGATGCCGATTGGATGGGGCGAATCTACCGCTTCCTGGGCTTGTCCGTGGGCATCAATCTCTCGCAGATGAGCCACGCCGAGAAGCAGGTGGCCTACGCTGCGGACATCACCTACGGCACCAACAACGAATACGGCTTCGACTATCTGCGCGACAACATGGTGTTCCAGGCGAGCGAGCGGGTGCAGCGCGGCCTCAACTACGCCATCGTCGACGAGGTGGACTCGATCCTGATCGACGAGGCTCGCACGCCGCTCATCATCTCCGGCCAGGCCGACGACAACGTCGAGCTTTATCACCGCCTCGACGAGATCGTCCCCAGCCTCGTGAAGCAGGCGGATGAAAAAGGCGAAGGGGATTACTGGGTCGATGAAAAAGCGCGTCAGGTGCTCCTTTCCGAGCAGGGGCATGAACATTCCGAAGAGCTGTTATCGACGGCCGGCCTCATTCCCCCCGGTTCGAGCCTCTACGACGCGCACAACATCGCGCTCGTGCATCACCTTTATGCAGCGCTGCGCGCACGCGCGCTCTTCCTGCGCGACCAGCACTATGTGGTGCAGGATGGCGAGGTCATCATCGTCGACGAATTCACCGGCCGCCTGATGGCCGGGCGCCGCTGGTCCGATGGCCTGCATCAGGCGGTCGAGGCGAAGGAGGGCGTGTCCATCCAGCGCGAGAACCAGACGCTCGCGTCGATCACCTTCCAGAACTATTTCAGGATGTACGGCAAGCTAGCCGGCATGACCGGCACAGCGGACACCGAGGCCTTCGAGTTCTCGCAGATCTATCACCTCGAGACGATGGTGATCCCGACCCATCAGCCGATGGTGCGCAAGGACGAAAACGATCAGGTGTTCAGAACCTTCCAGGAGAAAGTCGACGCCATCCTTGCCGATGTCCGCGACTGTCACGAGCGCGGCCAGCCGGTGCTCGTGGGCACCACGTCGATCGAAAACTCCGAGCTTCTTGCCAAGTACCTCGAGAAGGAGAAGCTGCCGCACCAGGTCCTCAACGCCAAGCAGCACGCGCGCGAGGCGGACATCGTGGCGCAGGCCGGCCGGCCGAAGATCGTTACGATCGCGACCAACATGGCCGGCCGCGGCACCGATATCGTGCTTGGCGGGTCGCTCGAACCGCGGATCCTCACGCTGCGCGACGATTTGAGCGTTGCGGACGAAGACAAAGAGCGCCAGATCGGTGAAATGCGGGAGGAATGGCAGGCGCGGCACGAGGCCGTGGTTGCCGCGGGCGGGCTGCACATCATCGGCACCGAGCGCCACGAATCACGCCGGATCGACAATCAGCTGCGCGGCCGTTCGGGCCGGCAGGGCGACCCGGGCTCCTCGCGCTTCTATCTCTCCCTCGAGGATCCGCTGCTGCGCATCTTCGGCGGCGAGCGGCTCGGCGCGATCATGCAGCGCCTCAAGATGCCGGAAGGGGAGCCCATCGAGCACCCCATCGTGAACCGGTCGATCGCCAAGGCGCAGAATCGCGTCGAATCGCGCAACTTTGACATCCGCAAGCAACTGCTCGAATACGACGATGTCGCCAACGATCAGCGCCGCGTCATTTACCAGCAGCGCAACGAATTGCTGGAAAGCACGGACATCGCCGAGACCGTCCGCGGAATGATCTCCGGGCTCGTCGACGAAACCGTCCGTCGCCATATTCCGCCGGAGTCAGTGGAAGAGCAGTGGGACATCCCGGGTCTCGAGACGGCGCTTCGCTCCGAGTTCCAGATGGCAGCGCCGGTCGCAGAGTGGTTGAAGAGCGACCCGGAGATCACCGAAGAAACCATCCGCGAGCGCCTCGTCGATTCGGCGCTGAAGCAATACGACGACAAGGGGGCGCAGGTCGGCCCGGAGCTCATGCGCCAGTTCGAGCGCAGCCTGATGCTGCAAACTCTCGACGGCCAGTGGCGCGATCATCTTGCCAATCTCGATCACCTGCGGCAGGGCATTCATCTGCGCGGCTACGCCCAGAAGAATCCAAAGCAGGAGTACAAGCGGGAGTCCTTCGAGCTTTTTTCCGACATGCTCGACCGGATCAAGCATGATGTGGTGAAGGTCGTTCTTACCGTCCAGGTGCGCACGCAGGAAGACGTGCAGGCGGTGGAAGAGGCGCCTGCGGTTTCGAACGTGAAATACCAGCACGCCGGGTACGAAGAGGCGCTCGCCATCACCAATGCCGACGCCGAAGGCGCGCCATCCGTTGTCGCGCCATTCGTGCGAACGGGCGAGAAGGTCGGTCGCAATGATCCGTGCCCCTGCGGGTCGGGCAAGAAATATAAGCAATGCCACGGCAAGCTCGGATAGCTGGGGTCAGAGACGAATTTTCGGCCCTGGCGCTTGCGTCCCCGAGCGACGAAATCGAAAATGCGTCTCTGATCCCATTGTCGATTGTCGACCCCGGAAGTCGAGTCTGACCCTACTTTAGCCATGCCTGTCCGCTACCAACCGCCGTTACCGGCAGACTTGGCGTCGGTGCCCGGTGTCACCCTGGGCACCGCGGCCGGGCACATCAAGAACTGGCAGCGCGACGATGTGCTGCTGGTCGCTTTCGAGCCGGGCACCGTTGCCGCCGGCGTTTTCACGCAGAATCGGTTTTGCGCCGCACCGGTGATCATATGCCGTGAACATCTTGCCCGCGGCGGTAGCGTGCGTGCGCTGCTCGTCAACGCTGGCAATGCCAATGCCGGCACGGGCGCGGCCGGCATCAAAGCCGCCAGCCTCTGCTGCGTTGCAGTCGCGGCGCAACTTGGCTGTACTCCCGAGGAAGTGCTGCTGTTTTCGACCGGCGTCATCATGGAGCCGCTTCCCGTCGAGCGCATCGTCGAAGCATTGCCTGTGGCGAGCCGGGCATTGGCGTCCGATCATTGGTTCGCGGCAGTCTTGGCGATCATGACCACCGATACGGTGCCGAAGGCGACGTCACGGATCGTGTCGATCGACGGTGTGGATATCACCGCCACCGGCATGGCCAAGGGTGCAGGCATGATTCACCCGAACATGGCGACGATGCTCGCGCTCATCGCCACGGACGCCTCCATCGCGGCCGGGCTACTCCAGACGCTGACGCGAGAGATCGCCGATGTCTCGTTCAACTGCGCGACCATCGATGGCGACACGTCGACCAACGACAGCTTCGTGATCGCGGCGACGGGCAAGGCGGGCATGGCGCCGATCACCGCCGCCGGCGACCCGCGCCTCGCTTCCCTGCGGATCGCGCTCACTGACATCGCCGTGACCCTTGCCCAGGCCATCGTGCGCGACGGCGAGGGCGCAACCAAATTCATCACCGTGCGGGTCGAGCAGGGCCGCGATTCCGCCGAATGCAGGCGCATCGCGCTCGGTATTGCGCACTCGCCGCTGGTGAAAACGGCCTTCTTTGCCTCCGACCCGAACCTTGGCCGGATCGTGTGCGCCATCGGCAATGCCGCAACGCCCGACCTTGATGCTTCGCGCGTCGCGTTTTGGCTCGATGATGTGCTCGTGGTCGAGGGGGGCAGCCGGTCCGCCGGCTACCTCGAGGCGGATGGCCAGCGGGTGATGCAGCAGGAGGAAATCACCATTCGCGTGATACTTGGACGAGGAGAGGCCGCCGCCATGGTGTGGACCTGCGACTTCTCGCACGAGTATGTGAGCATCAATGCCGATTACCGCAGTTAAGGAACCTATGCCTCCCCTGTGCGTGGCAACGCTCGCCCGTTGATGGACGCGCGCGCACTCGCCGCATTGATCGCCCGGGCCGAAGCGGTACTCGCCCGCGTGGAGGCAGTGTTGCCGCCGGCGCCGTCGCCACCGGACTGGAAGGCGGCTGCATTTCGCTGGCGCAAGCGCAACGGCCGCGGTTACCTGCAGGCCGTGGCGCATCCGCACGCGATCGGCCTCGACGACCTGGTCGCGATCGACGAGCAGAAGCGCGGGATCGATCGCAACACGCGGCAATTCGTGAATGCGCTTCCGGCCAACAACGTGTTGCTGACCGGCTCGCGCGGCACCGGAAAATCATCACTTGTCAAAGCCATGCTCGCGAAATATGCCGAGCGCGGGTTGCGGCTGATCGAAGTCGAGAAGTCCGAACTCGTCGATCTGCCCGACATCGCCGAGCAGGTGGGCGAACGGCGCGAGCGCTTCATCGTCTTTTGCGATGATCTTACGTTCGACGCCGGCGAGCCCGGCTACAACGCGCTCAAGGTCATGCTCGATGGCACGGTGGCAGCGGCGCCGGCCAATATGGTGATCTACGCGACGTCGAACCGGCGCCACCTGTTGCCGGAATACATGAGCGAGAACCTCGAAACGAAGCACGTCGGCGATGAAGTGCATCCGGGCGAATCGGTCGAGGAAAAGATCTCGCTATCCGAGCGTTTCGGATTGTGGATCTCGTTCTACCCGTTTACCCAGGACGATTATCTTGCGGCCGTCGCGGGATGGCTGGATGCTTTTGGCGTCTCGCCAGCGAATTCCGCGCGCGAAGTCGAAGGGCGCACGCGCGATGCCGTGCAGTGGGCATTGCAACGCGGGTCGCGCAGCGGGCGCGTGGCGTGGCAGTTCGCCAAGAACTACGCTGGCGCCGCCGGATTGAAGCGCAAACGGCCGGCGTGAGCGACCGCCCGCTGGTGAAGGTGGCCGCGGGGGTGATCGTAGCGCCCGACGGTCGGATTCTCTTGGCCCAGCGGCCGGCCGGCAAGGCGTACGCTGGGTATTGGGAATTTCCGGGCGGCAAGCTCGAGCCGGGCGAATCGGCGCGCCACGCGCTCGATCGCGAATTGCGCGAAGAGCTGGGGCTGACGGTGCGCCGCGCGGCGCCGTGGCTCACGCAGCGTTACGCCTATCCGCACGCGCACGTCGAGTTGCACTTCTTCCGCGTATTCGCTTTCGAGGGCCATCCAGTGGGTCACGACGGCCAGGCGTTCACGTGGCAAACACTGGGCGATCTCAATGTTTCGCCGTTGCTGCCGGCCAATGCTCCCGTGCTGCGGGCGTTGGCGCTTCCCGCCGTTTACGGCATCAGCATGGCCGAGGAGTGCGGCGAAGCGGTGTTCCTGGAGCGCGCGCGACGTGCGTTCGGGCAAGGACTCCGGCTCATGCAGGTGCGGGAAAAAGAATGGCCGCTCGCTCGGCAGCGCGCACTGACCGATGCTGTGCTCGAAGCGGCGGCGCCATTCGGCGCGCGGGTGTTGCTCAATGGCTCGACGGACGATGCACAGCGCTGGGGCTGTCATGGCGTGCACTGGAGCGCGCTCAAGCTGGCCGAGGCCACCGAGCGTCCCGCCGATTTTATGTGCGCCGCCTCCTGCCACGACGCTGCCGGGATTGCGCGGGCAGCCGCGCTGAAACTGGATTTCGCCGTACTGGGCCCCGTGCGGCCAACACCCAGCCACCCGCAGGCGATGCCGATGGGCTGGCCCGGATTTGCCAAGGCGCTCGCGCCCAGCACACTGCCGGTGTTCGCGCTGGGTGGCCTCTTGGCCGCGGATCTCGATCAGGCAATCGATCACGGGGCGCACGGCGTCGCCTTGCGCCGGGCGGCCTGGCCGGTCAGTGATGAAGTACAGAACCGCGCGCGCTGACCCGTTCGGTAATGCGCGTTAAAGATTGGAGGCGCCACTGCCGGATTCCGATGGCCTGGAAGGCGGGTCGAGGTCGGTCACGTCGTCCGGGCCGATCGGTTCGTCAGGAACTCGATACACCTCTGAAGCCCAGGCGCCAAGATCGATCAGCTTGCAGCGCTCGCTGCAAAACGGTCGCCAGCGCGCAGCGGGCGACCATTCGACGGCACGTCCGCAATGGGGGCAGGAAACGAAACGGGGAGTGTTCATCCAGGTCGACTCATGTGAAAAATTGGTGCGGCGGCTTCCCACCTCCCGCTTTACTGGTTTGCCTCGTCGCAATGGCAAGCGTTCTTGCAGACGCCGCTCCGTTTGCTTACACCACCGACAATGCCGGGAATAGCGACACAGTTTCGGGCATTGATACCGCTTCTAAAACGGTAATTGTTACCGTAGCCATGCTGTAGAACGCCGTCCGCAGTGCCTGTTCTGCTGTTCGGCGCCAGACCGCAGCGTGGCTTGCGCGTGGCAGCGAGCCCGTCCCGATCGAACGCGGTGCAGAGAGCTCCGATACTCGGACACACGGATAGCGCGTTGCGTTTCGTTCCAGAAACAGCGCCAGGCGCTCGAATCTGCGCACGACGAACCGGTCGGGGTGGTGTCCACGCCGTTGCAGCATTTCAAAATTGTGGGACAGCAGCACGAATTGACGCCAGCCGAGTCTGTCAGCGGATTTGATGGCCTGAAACAGCTCCTCCACGGCACACGCGCCGACCTGCGCGTGCCGCTCTCTGCCCCAGCCATCGCGGAAGACTCCGATCGGATAAGAGGCCACATTGTCAATGTAGGAGGGCCGGTAAACGTCTGCCTGCTGGCGAATATCCGACGCCGAATCGCGCACAGTGGCATCGATGCTGCTGTCGATGCGTATCCCATTAACGTGCAGGGCGCGAAACGTGTCCGAGTTGGCGGCCATGTTGCCGGCGCGAAATGCAATGGGACGCGCGGCACCCGCCGCCTGCTGCAACTCGATACCGAGCGCGATGAGCCGCGTCTGGTCTTCCAGCGAATATTGCCGGAGGTGTTGGCGCTTTCCCGGAATTGCAGGCACCGGTGACGGCACGATTTCATCCGTCCACTCCGTATGCAGGTGAAGTTGCACTTCGTGGCCGGCGCCTTGAATGAGCTCGACGATGCGGCGCAAGTAGTCGATGCCAAATCGAGCTGCAAATAGACATTCAACGAAAAAGATGCCGTGGAGGTGGTGCCGGCCCAGTATCTCGAGGGTCTTGGGAAGGGCGAACTCCCCGGCAGCGGACCCGCCGTTTACATATCGATCAAACGCAGCAGGAAATTGGTGCTCAATACGGTCCCAGTGGGCGCACCAGATTTCTACGTCGAAGGTGAGCAGAATTTGCATGCGGGGTCGAGGCGGGGGCGCGACTGGCTATTCGTTGCGTGCGCAGACACTGCGCGGTATGCAGCCTGTCACGAACGCGATGTGCAGCTTCATTCCTACATCGCTTTGTGACAAGTCCTGCGCCGGGTTATTGACTACAGGTTGCAGAACATCAACTCGAATTCGACGTCGCGATCGTAGACCGCGCCGCGCTCCATGCCCGACAACCCGACGAACCGGATGTTGAGCGCGTATTTGTTGGCGCTGATCTCGGGCACGCATGCAAGATCCCGGCCCACGGAGAGGCGCAGCAACTGCGCGACCTTGGAACTCGTCAACATGAGCTGGAACACGCCGCGGTAAGCGATCTGTCGAGCGGCGCGGCCATTGTCCCGCAGCAGGCGCAGGATGATGGCAAGCCCGTCGTGGATCGGCAGGAATGGCGCGAGCCACGCCTTGAGATCGTTCTGCCTCGCGCCCGGGTCGCTGTTGAGCCAGTAGTGATACGCCGGCAAGTCGAATTCGCACGCCCCGCCCGGTATTGCGGTGCGCTGCTTGATCGTCATCAGCCATTCGTTTTCACGCAGGTGGTGCCCCACCTTGCCGGCTTGACCGAGGAGGTTGGCGCTGACGCGATCGATTTCTGCGAGCAGAGGCTCGAGCACCGCCGTGTCGATCGCCGGGTTGTTGCGCAAGGGAAAGAGAAGCTGCTTTTGCCGCTCGAGCTCCTGCAGGATGTCAGTCTTCAGATCGGC
>JANXZT010000269.1 GCA_025355395.1 Betaproteobacteria bacterium | reverse complement strand
AATCCCGCGCCGATGCCTGCGCGATTCAATGCCGGTGTTCCACCAACGCACCGGCGACCGGGTCCGCGGCGAGTCCGCCGTCGGCGATCCACGCTCGGGTGCTATGCGCTGCCCGCTCGATGAGCGCGCCGCAGCCTTCGTAGTCGTACGGCGAAACGTCGAGTGGACACAGCGGCGGCACGACATGCAGCTCGATTTCGGTTCGATAGCGTGCGATATCGTTCACCAACTGGCGCGCCACCAGCAGGTTGAGCGAATGCAACGCCTTGCCGATGGCCGTGGCCGGCACTCGTTTCAAGGCGCAGGCGAAACCCGTCGGCAGCACCAGGATCCGTTGCGCTCCGAGCCCGATCGCGGCGGAGATCGGCGTGTTGTTGGAAACACCGCCATCGACCAGCACGCGCCCCCCGATCGACACCGAGGGAAATACGCCCGGGATCGCGGCGCTGGCAAGCACCGCCTCGACTGCAGAGCCCGTCGACAGCAGGACTTCCTCGCCGGAAAGTAGCTCGGTGGCGACGACGTGGATGGGAAGCGCCGCGCGCTCCAGCTCGCCATAGGTCAGATGAGCTTCCAGCAAGCGCCGGAGGGCATCCGGCCGCACGAGATAATCGCGGCGAAGCAACAATGCGACCACACTCGAGAAGCCGAGTGGAAAGATATGCTGGCGCCGCAATGCGCGCCAGGTTGCTTCCATTTTCGCGACGCCCGCGAGCGTGGGGTCGGCAGCGAAGTAGGCGCCGTTGATCGCGCCGGCCGACGCGCCTACGATGAGGTCCGGGCGCTCCCCACACTCGAGCAGCCCGCGGAGCATGCCGACTTCGATGGCGCCGAGGCTGCCACCGCCCGCGAGCACGAATGCAGTGATCATGGGGAGGAGACGGCGTCGTTTCGCATGGCCACGCAGTATTGCACTTTCCCTTGGCTTCCATTATCTATGTCCGTAATGCCCATGAACGCCACCGTCTCCTTCCATCCCGCTGTCGACGCCTGGTTCCGCAAGCATTTCGCGGCACCTACCGAGCCGCAGGCGCGGGCCTGGCCGCTGATCCAGGCCGGGCGCGCCGTGCTGATCGCGGCGCCCACCGGCTCCGGCAAGACGCTTGCCGCGTTTCTTGCGGCCATCGACGCGCTGGTGCGGCGCGGTGTCGAGACGCCGCTCCCCGACGAGACCTTCGTCGTGTATGTGTCGCCTTTGAAGGCACTCTCCAACGACATCCGGAAGAACCTCGAGGCGCCGATCGCCGGCATTCGCGTGGAACTGGCGGCGCAAGGTTTTCCCGATGTCGAGATCCGCACTCTGGTGCGAACCGGTGACACCCCGCAGGCGGAGCGCGCCTTGATGCGCAAGCGCCCACCGCACATCGTGGTCACGACGCCCGAATCGCTGTACATCCTCCTCGGCTCGGAATCGGGTCGAGCGATGCTGGCGACCACGCGCACCGTGATCGTTGACGAGATCCATGCCCTGGCCTCGAACAAGCGCGGCAGCCACTTGGCGCTTTCGCTCGAGCGGCTCGCGGCCTTGACCGCACAGCCACCCGTGCGGATCGGCCTGTCGGCAACCCAGAAGCCGGTCGAGGAAGTAGCGCGCTTTCTGGTGGGAAGACAAGGCGGCAACGAGAGCGAGGCTGACGCTGATCCGGCTGGCCGCTGCGCCATCGTCGACACGGGGCACGTACGGCCGCGCGACCTTGCCATCGAAGTCCCGTCGTCGCCGCTCGAAGCGGTGATGTCGACGGAAGTGTGGAAGCAGGTCTACGCGCGACTGGCGGAGCTTACCCATGGGCACCGAACCACGCTCATCTTCGTCAACACCCGGCGCATGGCCGAGCGCGCCGCGCGTCATCTGTCGGAGCTGATCGGGGCCGAAAACGTCATGGCGCATCACGGCAGCATGGCCAAGGAATTGCGCCTCGCGGCCGAGCAGCGTCTCAAGAATGGCGAGCTGAAGGCGCTGATTGCGACCGCTTCGCTCGAGCTTGGCATCGACATCGGCGATGTCGAGCTGGTCTGTCAGCTCGGCTCCCCGCGGTCGATCGCAACTTTTTTGCAACGGGCTGGGCGCGCGAGCCACCAGGTGGGTGGCGTGCCCAAGGCCCGCATTTTTCCGCTCTCGCGCGACGAGCTCTGCGAGTGCACCGCGTTGCTCGACGCAGTGCGGCGTGGCGAGCTCGATCGGCTGACGATGCCGTCGCAGCCCCTCGACGTGCTGGCCCAGCAGATCGTGGCGGAGGTTGCCGCGCGCGATTGGCCGGAAGACGCGCTGTTCGACCTTTTCACCCGCGCCTATCCGTATGCCGGCCTCGTCTACGAGCAATATCTCGACGTGGTCCGCACTCTGGCGGAAGGCTTCACTACCCGCCGCGGCCATCGCGGCGCGTATGTGCATCGCGATGCGGTCAACGGTATGTTGCGCGGCCGGCGCGGCGCGCGACTGACGGCCCTGACCTCGGGAGGTGCCATCCCCGACACCGCCGATTACGACGTCGTGCTCGAGCCGGCGGGGCACCTGGTGGGCACCCTGAACGAGGACTTCGCGGTCGAGAGCATTGCCGGTGACGTGTTTCAGTTGGGCAACACGTCGTATCGCATCCTGCGGGTCGAAGGCGGTCGCGTGCGCGTGGACGATGCCCACGGGCAGCCGCCCACTATTCCATTCTGGCTGGGCGAAGCGCCGGCGCGCACGAGCGAACTCTCGCACGCGGTATCGCGTCTGCGCGAAGAGATCGAGTCGCGGCTCGGTGGGCATAACGACCAGGCCGCCGCGGTGGCCATGCTAACGGAGGAGATGGCCGTGGTGCCTGCCGCAGCCGTTCAGGTCGTCGACTATCTCGCCGCAGCGCGCGTGGCCCTTGGCAGCTTGCCCACCCAACGGTCGATCGTGCTGGAACGATTCTTCGATGAGTCCGGCGGCATGCAGCTCATCATCCACTCGCCTTTCGGCAGTCGCATCAACCGGGCCTGGGGGCTCGCGTTGCGCAAGCGGTTTTGCGTGCGGTTCAACTTCGAGTTGCAGGCCGCGGCCACCGAAGACGCGATCGTTCTTTCGCTGTCTACGAGTCACAGCTTTGCGCTCGAAGAAGTGGCACGCTATCTCAACGCGAAGACCGTACGCCAGGTGCTCATCCAGGCGGCCATCGCTTCACCGATGTTCGCGGCCCGCTGGCGCTGGATTGCCGGCACGTCCCTGGCACTTCCCCGCTTTCAGAGTGGCAAGAAGGTGCCGGCGCCGCTGCAGCGAATGCGCGCGGAGGATCTCATGGCGGCGGTGTTCCCCGACCAGATCGCCTGTGCCGAGAACATCGTGGGCGAGCGCGAAATTCCGGACCATCCGCTGGTGCAGCAGGCCATCCACGACTGTCTGTACGAGGCGATGGACATCGAGGGATTGGAAAGCTTGCTGCGTCGGATGGAGACGGGCGAGGTCAAGGTGATCGCTCGCGATCTGACCGAACCATCGCCGCTGGCCGCGGAGATCCTTACTGCCCGGCCGTACGCTTACCTCGACGACGCGCCGCTCGAGGAACGACGCACCCAGGCGGTAATGAGCCGGCGGTGGCTGGGCGACGCGTCCGCCGCGGATTTGGGCCGTCTTGACGAGGCGGCGATCGAGCGCGTGCGCGCGGAGGCTTGGCCCGAGGCTACGAGCCCGCACGAAATGCACGATGCGTTGCTCGGTTTGGGATTTGTAACGCCCGCCGAGGTACGCTGTCACGATGCGTGGCCCGCGTTTCTGGATATATTGGCCGGGGAGCGCCGCGCGACATGCCTCACCGTCCGAGCCCTTGACACATCAGCGCTCGATAAGCATTTCTGGGTGGCGGCTGAACGTCTGCCGCAATTTCAGTGCGTCTACGGCGCAACATCATTGGACCCGACCATCGCGGCCCCGCCCGAGTTCGCAAGACGCACCTGGACGCGTGAAGACGCCGTGCTGGAAATCGTGCGCAGCCGGCTCGAAGCATCGGGTCCGGTCACGGTGGAGATCCTTTCCGACTCGATGGCGTTACCGGTCGCGGAAATCGAATCGACATTGACCCGGCTCGCCGCGGAAGGCGTGGTGATCAGTGGGACCTTTTCGCCAGATGTTCCGCAAGGAGAGTGGTGCGATCGGACCTTGCTCGCGCGCATCCATCGTTACACCGTCAAGCGGTTGCGCCACGAAATCGAGCCGGTATCGACGCAGGATTTCATGCGCTTTCTGTTTCGGTGGCAGCACGTGGTCGCCGGCGAACGGCGGGAAGGTCCGGATGCCCTGGATGCGGTTATCACACAACTGCAAGGATTCGAAGCGCCCGCTGCGGCGTGGGAGGCCGAGATTTTGCCGGCGCGACTCGAAAATTATGACTTCACCTGGCTCGACGATCTCTGTCTTTCAGGTCGGGCCGTATGGACGCGCCTGACATTGCCGCCTGCCACCGCTGTAAATACCAGCGCGGGCCCCATCCGCACCACCCCGGTCGCGTTGGTGCCCCGGCGCAGTGCCGCGCTTTGGATTCGGGCAGCACCGGCGCGCATCGCCGGGCCGACGTCAGTGAGCGCTCGTGCGCAAGCGATCGTGGAGCACCTCAAGCACAAAGGCGCGTCTTTCTACGACGAGATCGTCGAGGGCACCGGGCAGTTGCGCACCCAGGTCGAAGAGGCATTGGGGGAGTTGGTAGCCCTCGGACTCGTGAGCTCGGACAGTTTTGCGGGGATGCGCGCGCTCATTACACCTTCGGGAAAACGAAAGCCCCTCAACGGCAGGCGCAGTCGTCGCCGGACCCTCTTCGGTATCGAGGATGCAGGGCGCTGGGCGTTGTTGAAGCGCGCCGCGCCCGGGAACGATATTTCGGCGCCGAACGGCCGCCCCATCCACACAACCGATCACGAAATGGTCGAGCACATCGTGCACACGATGCTGCGGCGCTATGGCGTGGTGTTCTGGCGCATGCTGCAGCGCGAGGCGACGTGGCTTCCGCCGTGGCGCGAAATGCTGCGTGTCCTGCGGCGGCTCGAGGCGCGCGGCGAGATCCGTGGTGGTCGTTTCGTGGCCGGGATTTCCGGCGAGCAATTCGCGTTGCCAGAGGCGGTGGGATTGCTGCGCGAAGCGCGGCGCGCGCCGTTGTCGGGAAGCCTGGTGTCGATCAGCGGCGCCGACCCCTTGAACCTCATCGGGATCATGGTGCCCGGCCCGAAGGTGCCGGCGCTGGCCAACAACCGTGCACTCTATCGCGACGGTGCGCCGATCGCCGTGTTGATCGCAGGCGAAGTGCAATGGATCGAGCAGCTCGACCCCCACGAGGCGCGCACGGCCGAAGACGCGCTGCGGAAGCGCAAAAGCGGCGGGCCACTCGCATTAAGGCAGCAGGTTAAAACGGTGTCGGGCTCGCGCCTTGTCGCGGCGTGGCACGGACACGGTTAATAGCGCGAGACCGGAACGACCCTCGCGGCAGACGTACGAAGCAGCGGGATTCCGGAGCGGCCGCTCGCGATTACGCGAATGCATGACAAGACCCGTCATTCCCGCGGCGGGAATCCAGGTGAATCCGTGACAAGACAGCCGTCATTCCCGCGGCGGGAATCCAGGCGAATGCGTGACAAGAGGCCGTCATTCCCGCGGACGCGGGACTCCAGGTGAATCCATGACAAGACAGCCGTCATTCCCGCGGCGGGAAAATCCGGGGGAATCCATCACAAGACCCCGTCATTCCTCTGGGCGCGG
>JANXZT010000225.1 GCA_025355395.1 Betaproteobacteria bacterium | reverse complement strand
TGAAAGCCGCCCGAGTGTCACGTCGTTACCCCGGTATCTCGGGCTCGACCAGCGTCGCGAGCTGCGCGAGCGACTCTTGCCAGCCGAGATAGCACATCTCGAGCGGAATGGCCTCGGGGATGCCTTCTTGCACTATGTTGAGCTCAGATCCGCACGACACTTTGGTCAGGGTCACTGTCGTCTGCATTTCCCCAGGCAAGTTCGGGTCGCCGAACCTGTCCGTGTAGCGAATCCGTTCGAACGGCACAAGCTCACGATACTCGCCGCCAAAGGAGTGCCCGTGACCTGTCGTGAAATTCGTGAACGACATTTTGTAGGTGCCGCCAACTTTGGCATCCATGTGGTGCACCTTGCAGGTGAACCCGTATGGCGGAAGCCACTTGGCCTTTGCGTCCGCATCTAAGAACGCCCGATAGATCCGTTCCGGATTCGCACGGAGCACGCGGTGAAGTCTAACGGTGCCTGTGGGCATGATCAATTCGCCTTTCGATTCGTGGACTGTCTAGAACTGGCTGACGACATATGATGCCCGCACTGGTGACGCCTAACGCTAAAGTTGAGCGGCGCCGTAGAAGCGCCGACTGGTTGAAGCAACGCCGATCGGCGTCCGCTCGAACGCGAGGTTAGGCCAACGGTTTGAGCAGCACTTGCTTGCTAAAGCCGGGAATGTAGTCCGGAACCTGAGCGAGAAGCCGGTACCCAGCGCGTTGGTACAGATAAGCTGCCGGATTGCTAAGCGTCTCGAGCAGTGCATCAGAGCACCCACGGGCTTGCGCGGCACTCTCCAGAGTAGCCAAAAGTGCCGACCCATAGCCACGATTACGGTACCCCTCATCAACCCAGAGAAGTTCAACGAACAGACGGTTCCGAATTATGCGACCTACAACGCCACCCACTACTGCACCTTTATCTCGAACAAAGCAGGCGATTGGCGGCGACTCGTCGTTCTCGATTTGTGACAGCGCATAACGACGCATGCCGCCTGCTACGACCGCAATATCATCGGCGCTTGGCAACTCTTCGACAGCGACGGGTAGGCACGCCAAATGGTTACCTAACGAAAAATGGCGAACCTAATTGCGACGGAAAACATAGCGTCTATCGTCCGTTTCTTGAAAAGCATGTTCTGGGAAAGATCTTCAGAACCAATGACGATGACCCCAATTGGGGTACCTAACAGGAACCGTCGAACTGGCGGGGCCCTTCGCTGCATTCCCGTCGCCAACCGCAACCCCTCCGGTTCCTGCGGATCGTCGGCCGATCCTACGCCGAATGCGATGCCGCGTACATTGCGCCACATCAAGGCCGAGGGCAAACGGGGGAGCTGGGCGCATCTACTCTTGGCCGACGCAACGAACAACAAGCCCCGCCAAGGCGGGGCCTGCTGGCGTGGATCGAGGGCGCGTGCGATTGGGAACTCAATCGCCGGCGCGGTTTCAACTACGAGTTGCAACCGCCCGATGCCGCGAACCCGCCCGAGGAAGATGCGGTCAGCATTGATGCGGCAACGGTGATCCGAGCGACGTTCGCGCAGGACGGTCGGGCAGAGGCCCGCACCGTGCTCTTGTTCTTCGATCCGCTGGTGGAACTGCTAACCGGCGGCGGGGTCGGCATTAGATGTAACAACCCAGACCTGCTCTTGCGGGCAGCGAAAGGGCTTCCTCGACCTTGAGGCTGCAACGGGTCGAACTCGGTCGTTGGGCACATGAGTCACGTCGATCGGACATTGTCCGGTCGCGTCGAGGTCAGGACCATCGAAGCCGGCCGGACGCGCCTCACCAGACATTCAAGCCTTTGCCGGACATTCAAGTCAGGCCGCGCTTGGCTCACCTGCCGCAAGACGTTGCCGAACACATTCGAACACACAGATGGCCGCCGCGGCCGCAGCGTTCAGCGATTCCATTCCGCCGGGCATGGGAATCGAGATACGGGTGGACACCATCGCCTCGAGCGCCTGCGACAAGCCGCCCCCTTCGTTGCCGATGGCAATGGCCACGCGGCCCGAAAGCGGCGCATCGAAGAGCGTGCTGCCGCCCTTTACGACGGCCGCGGCAACCCGTCCTCCGCCATCGCTAAACGCAGCCGCCCAAGCCGGCAGATCAACCGCCTCCTCGATCGCGAGAAGAAAATGTGCGCCTTGCCCCGCGCGCAACACCTTGGGCGACCAGGCGAACGCACAATGCTTCGATAGCAAGACCCGATCGACGCCGGCCGCTGCCGCAGTGCGCAGGATTGATCCGACATTGCCCGGATCCTGCAAATCTTCGAGGAGTACGCAAAAGTCGGAAGATCCTGCAACCGGTCCTCGCGGAGTGGGTACCACGGCGATGACACCGACGCCCACGGGCAACGCCGCCAGCGCCGCGAACACTGGCGTCGGTACCACCACCGTGAGATCCAAGAACTGGTGGCAAAGCGCGGCCACGGGCGGTCGCTGCAGCGCGTCTTCGGACACGATGAGCACCTGCGGCGCACCCATGCGCTCGGCGTAAACGGTGATGAGATGCTCGCCTTCGATGACGCATTTGCCGGCCTTGCGGCGATCGCGTGCGGACGCCACCAGACGCCCCGCCTCGCGGAGCCGCGAATTGTGTAGGGAGGTAACGCGCTGCACGGTGGCGGAAAGGGAAAGAGACGCAGCAATGCGAGGCTGCATGCGCCGATGGTGCGCGGCGGCGCACGGGACCATAGCCTCGTTGCGTCAGTGCCTGACCGGCCCCGCTGCAGTGGAGAGCGGCGGCGAGGGCTCACCCGAGCTTTGATTCCCCTTGCCTGGATCGCTTTTGTTCGGCAGCCCGGCGGGAGTGCCTGCCGGTGCCGCATTCTGGAGCTGGAAGAATACTTCGTCCTGCCGGACCATGCCGAGCTCGGAACGCGCGCGCTCCTCGATCGCCTCGTAGCCGGTTTTCAAGTCGCGCACATCCGCGTCGAGCCGGTCGTTCCGTCCCTTGAGCTTCACATTGGCTTCGCGCTGAACGCCGAGCTGGCGGTCGAGCTCGCGCACCTGCAGCCAGCCGCCCTTGCCCAGCCACATCGGATACTGCAACGCGGCGATCAGCAACACGAGGATGACGGCCAGCACACGCAATGCGTCGGCTCCTTCAGGCGAGATTGAAAAACGCGCTGCGTCCGGGGTAGCTTGCGGCTTCACCCAGGTCTTCCTCGATGCGCAGCAACTGGTTGTACTTGGCGACGCGGTCGGAGCGGGACAGCGATCCGGTCTTGATCTGGCCGGCATTGGT
>JANXZT010000207.1 GCA_025355395.1 Betaproteobacteria bacterium | reverse complement strand
AGCGGCAACCACGCCAGAACCCCGCCGTCGTCATGAAACCATTGCGACGCGCGCCCATGGTGCGCGCGCGCGCACCCAAAATTGGCGACCACCGCAGTTTGGCGATAGGGTTTCGGCGTGGCGTGCATGCCGGCGGCTTCGCGTACCCAGGACTTGAGCCCGTCCGCCCCGACGATGAGCCGCGCGCGGATCGCGGCTCCGTCGGTGAAGCGCAACTCGGCGTGGGCCTCCGACCACCCGATCGTCGAGAATTCGCGCGGTGGCAGCACGGCCACGCCAGCCGCGCAAACAAGGGGCATCAATGCCAGGCGCAAGCGCCGTTCCTCCACGATCCATGCCAGCGCCCGCTCGCCAAGATCGTAGGCAGAAAAGCCGATCGAGCCGCCGCGATCGCCTTCTACGCGCATCGATTCGATCGCCTGAATGCGCTCACAGGGAAGCCGCTGCCAGGCGCCCAACCCATGCAGAAAGCCGGCACTACCCGGGCTGACCGCGTAGATGCGGCTGTCCCAGTCTTCGCTCCCGTCGGGGAACTCCGGCGTCGCCACCGGCGCGCGGTCGGCGAGGGCGATTGACAATCCGGATTCCGCGAGTGCCGCAGCCAGGGCCAGGCCAACCAGTCCCGCGCCGGCGATCAGCACATCGACTCCGGTGGGGTTGGCAGGCGCCGCGGCGGAACTCACGCGAGGGCCTCGAGCGACTCTATGACGTGATGCTGGTTGGTGTAGATGCAAAGATCGCCGGCGATTACGAGCGCCTCTTTGACGATCGCCGCGGCCGGAAGCGCGGTGTGCTCGAGCAGCGCCCGCGCGGCCGCCTGGGCATAGGGCCCTCCGGACCCGATGGCGACGATGCCGTGCTCCGGCTCCAGCACGTCTCCCGTGCCGGTGATGATGAGCGACGCGCTCCGGTCGGCGACTGCCAGCATCGCTTCCAATCGACGCAAGACGCGGTCGGCGCGCCAATCCTTGGCGAGCTCCACGGCAGCGCGTGTCAGGTGGCCTTGATGCTTGTCGAGCTTCGCCTCGAAGCGCTCGAACAGCGTGAACGCATCGGCCGTCGCGCCCGCGAATCCCGCCAGCACGCGATCGTTATGCAAACGCCGCACCTTGCGCGCCGTTGCCTTTACCACAATGTTGCCAAGCGTCACTTGGCCGTCGCCGCCCAACGCGACGGCGCCATTGCGGCGGACTGAAAGAATGGTCGTTCCGTGAAAAATTTCCATGCTTCGGACTCGCGCGCGTACCGCGCCAGGAGATGCCGGGACGAAGACGGCCGTTCAGACCGCGTTTTTGACGAAATGCGCAGGCGGAAGGCCTACCAGGAACAGCAATGCGCGAACGATGGCGGTGGCGCCGGCGATCTGCAGCGTCTTGCGTTGGGTTGCAAGGCGGTTGACGGCGTTGACCAAGGCCGCTGCGGCGGCGAAATCGATGCGCTCGAGATTGGCGAGATCAAGCAGCATGGTCGTGCGGGATTGCGCCACTTCGAGCACGGTGGTGAGCGCCCGCGGCGAGGCGCCGGTGACTTCGCCCGACCACGCGATGGCATCGAGGTCCTCGGCAGTCGAACCATTTCCGGCTTGGGCGGCGGGACCGGCGGGCCCCGCCGATGCAGGGGGCTCCCAGGAAGGCGGGGACATCTCGAATGTGACGGCGTACTCGACTGCGCGATCGTCGAAGGCGGCCTGGTCGCCCTGCCATTGCAGCAATTCGAGCAGCAACAGCCACGCGCCTTCGCCGCCACGCCTGCCTTCCCTGACCGCCTTCTCGAGGAGCGGACGCAGCCGTTCGACGCGTTCCAGGGAAAGCGGTGCGCGCTGCCTGCGCACCGTTCCGAGCGCATCGGCCAGCAGGCGTGCGCCGGCGCTGTCAAAACCGGTGATGGTCGAAAGATCGAGACGCGCCTGCTTGGCGCCGATGCGTTTCACGCCTTCGATCTGCATTGCGCTCGCGGCGCTCAATTCACCGCTCAATGCGATGTAGCCGCCGATCGGCGCGGTGCGCTTGCCCGGCACCGGAATATCGACGGTTTCCCATCCGGGCGCCGATTGCTCGAAATTCACGACGTAGCGCAGCGCGAGCTGGTCGAAGCCGGACCGGTCGCCCGCACGTTGTAACAGATCGAACAACGCCAGCCAGGCGAGATCGGATTTGAGCGCCTCGGGATCGTTCGCAACGCCGTCCTCGAGCCGCACGCGCGCCAGACCGGCCTGTCCGCTCGCAAAGAGCAGCGCCGCATTTTCGAGCACACCGCACATCGGTGTCGCCGATGTCGTTTCCAGCACTGGCTGGGCGGGCAGCCATTCGATGACGTTGTCTCTTGCACGCTGCGAGCTTGCGGGTTGGGTCCCCGGTTTGTGCGCCGGCGTGCGCTTGTCATGGCGCGATTTGGCCGCCCCATGCGCGCCGTGGCGCGTCGATGCCGGACGCGTTGCGGTGCCGATGCCACGCACCTTGCGCTCCCCTTTGGGAGGCTCGGGTTTCTTGGCCGGTGGTTTGGAAAACAGGGCCATCAGGGATCGTGTTCGTTGCCAGTCGTTGATCAAGCGCACTTCCGCTCACCCGATTATCTGCCCCCCGCAGCATCACTACAAGACGCAGCAGTGCAAACGGCAACGGCCGGAGTTCCGGCCGTTGCTTCGACTGCGCGCCAAGGCATTTCCTGGCGGTGACTCAGCGCCGCGCGAGGTTTTGCGCCGCAAAATCCCAGTTGAGCAACTTGTCGATCACAGCATTGACATGATCGGGCCGGCGATTCTGGTAGTCGAGATAGTAAGCGTGCTCCCACACATCGATCGTCAGCAGCGGCCGCTGGCCTTTGACGAATGGCACCTCGGCGTTCGCGGTCTTGACCACCTTCACGGCATCGCCGTCGGCCACGAGCCACGCCCAGCCGGAGCCGAACTGGGTGATTGCCGCATTGGCAAACTCTTTCTTGAAGTTGTCGTAGCTCCCGAACGCGGCGTTGATCTTGCCCGCGAGGTCACCGACGGGCGTGCCGCCGCCGTTCTTGCGCAGGCAATTCCAGTAGAACGTATGGTTCCAGACCTGGGCGGCATTGTTGAAGATGCCTGCCTTGTCCACCTTACCTGCGGTGGCTTTCACGATCTCTTCGAGCGACATGCCTTCGTACTCCGTTCCAGGCACGAGCTTGTTGAGATTATCCACGTAGGTCTTGTGGTGCTTGCCGTAGTGGAAGCTCAAGGTGTTCGCGGAAATCACCGGCGCGAGCGCGGCTTCGGCAAACGGCAGCGGGGGAAGGACAAAGGGTTCGGCCATTAAATACTCCTTGAGAGGCGTCGACTTGAACGGTTTGCGGGCGAGAGCACGCGTGTTTGCCGGAACGAAATACAGCGGATCAGTCGCCGTAGAGCTTCTGCACACGCTCACGCCGCTCCTGTGCTTCCAGCGACAGCGTGGCGGTCGGACGAGCGAGAAGACGCGGTATGCCGATGGGCTCGCCCGTCTCTTCGCACCAGCCGTAACTGCCGTCGTCGATCATGCGCAGGGATTTTTCGACCTTTTTAAGGAGCTTGCGTTCCCGGTCACGGGTGCGCAACTCGAGCGTGTACTCCTCTTCCAGCGTCGCCCGGTCCGAGGGGTCGGTGGTAACCTCGTTTTCGCGCAGATGCTGACCGGTATCGTCGGCGTTCTGCAGCATTTGCTCGCGCAGCTCAAGCAGGCGCTGCTTGAAAAATGCAAGCTGCGCGTCGTTCATGTAGTCCTTCTCCGGCGCCTTCAGGAGCTCCTCCTCAGTGAGGGGCTTCGGCTTTTTCGCCACGGCGGCGCCGGCGGTTGCGTTCTTGGCTGCCATTCACTACCTCGGTTTGGTCTCGGTGCTTCGGCCGGCTTCAACCGGTTTCCCGTTGCGGCCACGGCTCCGCTCCCTGCCGGCGGACCACAATTGCGGCGCGGAGGCCTGGGAGAAACCGTGCATTATATCGCCTCGAGCCGCCGCTTCGCCAGCCGCGCGAGCTCTTGCCCATGGCCCTGTAGGGCTCAAGGCCGCCGGCACAACCCCATTAAACAAGGGATTCCATGATTTTCAGCCCCCCTGCGCCGGGCCGTCCCGGCCGGATCGTGGTTCGCCAGCCCGACGATTGGCATGTTCACCTGCGCGATGGCGTCGGCATGCGGAATGCTGCGGCGGCCACCGCACGCGCCTTTGCCCGCGCCCTGGTGATGCCCAACCTGCGCCCGCCGGTGACGACCACCGCTGCCGCACAGGCCTATCGGGGCCGGATTCTGGCGGCGCTGCCGGCGTCGACGTCGTTCGTGCCATTGATGACGTTGTATCTCACGGATGATACGAGCCCGGCCGAAATCAGCGCAGCGAGGGCATCCGGGATCGTGTTGGCCGTCAAATATTATCCGGCGGGGGCGACCACCAACTCGGCGTCAGGGGTCACGCGCATCGGGCACGTTTACTCGGCACTGGCCGCGATGGAAGCGCACGGCATGGTGCTGTCGGTGCACGGCGAAGTAACCGATGCCGACGTCGATATTTTCGATCGCGAGCGTGTTTTCGTGGATACCGTGCTGGCACGCCTGGTCCGCGATTTCCCGGCGCTCAAAGTCGTGCTCGAGCACATCTCGACGGAAGAAGCCGCCGCGTTCGTCCTGGCCGCAGGCCCCCACGTGGCGGCCACCATCACGCCGCAGCACCTGCTCTATGCGCGCAACGCCCTGCTGGCCGGCGGGATCAGGCCGCACCTCTATTGCCTGCCGATCTTGAAGCGCGAGCGCCATCGGCAGGCGCTCTTGCGCGCCGCCACTTCAGGCGATCCCAAATTCTTTCTGGGCACCGATTCTGCGCCGCATGCAAGGCAGATGAAGGAGAGCGATTGCGGCTGCGCCGGCTGCTTTTCGGGCCATGCCGCCGTAGAGCTTTACGTCGAAGCCTTCGAGGCTGCCGGCGCGCTCGACCGGTTCGAGGCTTTCGGCAACGCCTTCGGGGCGGATTTCTATGGCGTCCCGCGCAATGTGGGGACGATCACCCTCGCGAGCCAGGAGTGGATGGTGCCCGCGAGCTATCCGTTCGGTGACGAGAGCGTTATCCCGCTGCGTGCCGGCGAGGCGATGCGCTGGAAGCTCATCGACGGGCAGGAGCCTGGAAAGTAGGGTCAGACACCACTTTCGTGGTAACCGTCGAATCCCGCCGAGACGGCGCAGGAAAGTCGTGTCTGACCCTACTTTCCTGATCGTCGCCAACACCGCACGCGCCTATAATCGCAGTTCGAAGCCAGCCAGACCGTCGCTGCCCTCTGCAGCGTGAGCTTAAGAGGGGAGAGGAAAGTCCGGGCTCCGCAGAGCAGGATGCTGGGTAACGCCCAGACGCTATAAGCCGTCGCGCGAGCGACGATGAAGGCGAGGAACAGGGCCACAGAGACGAGTCGCTTACCGGTTATGGTAGGCGGGTGAAACGCGGCAACCTCCATCCGGAGCAACACCAAGTAGGCGGACGACGATGCTGCTCGCAGAGTCCGCGGGTAGGTGGCTCGAGCGCACCGGCAACGATGCGCCTAGAGGAATGACGGCCATAGCGCATGCAAATGCGCCGTAACAAAACCCGGCTTATCGGCTGACTTCGACTTTTTTCGCTGTGGGCATCGGCAATGACGCACGCGGCGTACGTTTTCGTCTGGCATCACGCAGAATCTCGCGCGCCGCATTATGCCCCGGCACGCCCGTCACTCCGCCGCCGGGATGCGTGCCCGATCCGCACAGGTAAAGGGCGGGAATCGGTGCGCGGTAGTGGGCGTTGCCGAGGACGGGCCGGGCCGAGAACAGCTGGTCGAGCGACAGCGCACCATGAAAGATGTCACCCCCGATCAAGCCGAACTCGCGCTCGAGATCAAGTGGCGACAGGGCACGGCGGCCAAGCACGCTTGCCTTGAAATTGGGTGCCACCGAATCGACCGTATCGATCATGAGGTCGGCGACCTCGTCGCGCGCGTCATCCCAGCTGCGCCCCCCCGCTACTTTCGGCAAATCCGGCTCGACATGCTGGCAAAAGAGGCTTGCCACATGCATGCCTGGAGGCGCCAGGCTCGAATCCACCACCGAGGGAATGAGCACCTCCACGATCGGTGCCCGCGACCAGCCATGGGTTCGCGCATCGAAGTAGGCTTGCTCCATGTAACGCAGCGAAGGCGCGACGATGATGCCGCTTGCATGATGCGGCTGTGGTTGCACGCCCGGCAAGGCAAGGAAATCGGGCAAGGCCGACAACGCGACATTCATCCGGAATGTTCCGGAGGCGCAGCGATAGCCAGCAATGCGGGCGCGAAAATCCGCATCGAGATGCTCCGGCGCGACCAGCCGTTCGAACAGCAACCGCGGATTCACGTTGGCGACCACGCGCGCCGCCCGAATCACTTCGCCATCGGCAAGCTCCACGCCGCACGCGCGGCCACGCTCGACGATAACGCGGGCGACAGGCGAACCGACGCGAAGCACCACGCCACGCGCGACGCATTCTCTTGCCATCGCCTGGGTGATGGCACCCATCCCACCCAGCGCATGACCCCATTGGCCGCGCTTGCCATTCACTTCACCAAAAACATGATGCAACAGGACGTAGGCCGAGCCGGGTGTGTACGGACTCGCGTAATTGCCAACCACGGCATCGAAGCCGAACGCCGCCTTCACCGGGTCGGCTTCGAACCAGCGATCGAGGATTTCGCCCGCACTCTTGGTGAAAAGATCGAGCACATCGCGTTGCCCTTCGAGACCCAAGGCGCGGAAGCGCTTGGCGACTTTCCAGCCATCGAGCAATGCGCCGATGCTCGCAACCGTCGACGACGCGCCGATGTTGGGCGGAGTGACGAGCAGAAGGTCACGAAGCACATCCGCCACGCGGTCGAGCATGGCGTAGTACGCGGGCAGGCGCTGCGCATCGCGCACCGAAAACCTGGCGAGCTCCGCCTGGGTTTGGGCGAGGCTGCCGCCCACCTTGAGGTAGGCAGGCCCGGGCAAAGGCAGGAAGTTGGAGAGCGGTCGGGGGACGATGCGCAATCCGTGCGCCGTCAAATGCAGGTCACGAATGATCCGTGGATTGAGCAGGCTCACCGTATAGCTCGCCGTCGAGTTCCGGAACCCGGGGTAGAACTCTTCGGTGACGGCGGCGCCGCCGACGACAGCGCGGCGTTCCAGGACGCAAACCCTCAATCCACCGGCCGCGAGATACGCCGCGCACACCAGTCCGTTATGGCCGCCGCCGATAATGACGGCATCGAATGCGGTGGACGCGCCCATTCTGCCCCTGGCGTACCGCTATTCCTCGGTGATACCGGCCGCGACGGTGGAGAAGCCGCAATCCACGTAGGTAATCTCGCCGGTAATGCCGCTCGCGAGCTCCGACATCAGAAAAGCCGCGACATTGCCGACCTCCTCGATGGTCACGTTGCGCCGCAACGGCGCCGTGCGTTCGACAAAGCCCAGCAATTTCGAGAAGCCGCTGATGCCCGCCGCCGCAAGTGTCTTGATGGGACCGGCAGAGATGCCGTTCACCCGAATCTGTTCGGGGCCAAGGCACGACGCGAGATAACGCACGTTCGCCTCGAGGCTCGCCTTGGCAAGCCCCATGACGTTATAGCTCGGCAGCGCGCGCACCGCGCCCAGGTAGGTGAGTGTCAGTAGTGATGCGTTGCGGCCCTGCATGAGCGGACGTGCAGCCTTGGCGAGTGCAGCTAAGCTGTAGCTCGATACGTCATGGGCCGTCGCGAACGCGCTGCGCGAAATGCCATCCAGAAAATCACCGGCGAGCGCCTCGCGCGGCGCAAAGGCGATCGAATGCAGGAGGCCATCGAGCCCGTCCCACTCGCGTTTGAGCGATGCGAACAGGGCATCGATATCCTCGTCCCGGCTGACATCGCAGGGCAGCACCGGAACCGTGCCGAAAGCGGCTGCGAGGCGGACGACGCGTTCCTTGAGATCGTCGTTCACATAGGTGAAAGCGAGTGTTGCGCCCTCGCGCTGGCAGGCCCGCGCGACGCCATGCGCGATCGAGCGGTTCGACAGCACGCCGGTGATCAGAATTTTCTTGCCGGCGAGGAATCCCATCGTGGCTCCATTAATATCCGTGAATGCAGGGTGCGCGGTGCCGGCCGCATTACTCCCGGCTAGAACAGCGTTCGCAGCGGACCGATCACGCCGCATGCGAGCCGGCCATTGGGTATGTCCGGCGCCGCATCGAGGCGACCGATCAAGCCTTCATGCAGCACCACCGATTTACCGGTCAGCCCATTGGGGCCATCCACCGCGATGCCTGCGATATGGACCGTCATCCCTGCCGTGCCCTCGCTGCCCACCGTCACGACGGGCGCGCGCTCGGCGAGTGGCGCCGCCGCTCCGGGCGGGCTCCATGGCGGTCCGGCCGAGAATCCGTTAGGCGAGCTGCAATTGCCATTCGCATGCACCAACACCCGATAAAGGCCGGGCGGGACTCCGCCAATCTGGACGAGCATCGTCACGCCGTCGCCGCGCGGGACGAAACGCACGGAACCGTCCGCCACGCTGCCTCCGACGGCACGCAGCGACGCCTCGAGCCCCGGCCCGCGCGCGGACTCGTTGCTCGGAAACAATGCGCTGCCCGCATCCTTGATGGTCTGGCAGGACGACAGCAGAAGCGCGAGCGCGAGCGCCGCGAGCGACTTTCCGGGAATTAACCGCTTCACTGCTGCCGAGTCCTGCGGCATTCGGAAAAACGCTTGCATCATCGCCGGCGAATCACGCCGCAAGCGACCCGCGCCCCCGAGTTGCCGGTGGGCTGCGTCTTGTAGTCGTCCGCATCCTTGTGCACGATGACGCTTCGTCCGACGATGTCCGCGGCGCCACCGCCGATGGTCACAATGTCAAGCGTCGTCGTCAGCCGCGCGTTGCCGGAGGCGTCAGCCACCAGCATCGGCATGTCGCCGGCGTGGCGATCCCGGTTGCCCGGATCGGCGTGTGGCTTGCCCGCGGGATTGAAATGCCCGCCGGCGCTGGTCGCATCCTCGGCGGTGCAATCGCCTTTTTCGTGAACATGAAAGCCGTGGCCGCCCGGCGTGAGTCCCGATATTTCCGCAACCACCGTCACGCGTTCGCCGCCCTGGGTGAAGGCCACCGATCCCTTGGTGTTGTTGCCTTTGGTCGGCGCCAAGTCAGCGACCGCGGCCGGCCCCGTGGATGTCATCGCCGCGCACCCTGCCAGAAGCACTGCGGCTGCGATTGCAATAGCCTGTTTCATCCAGATCCCTCTTGTGTGGCGCGATAGGTGTGGCGCAATGTGGTCGGCGTTATTGACGCTACGGGCGAAAGCGTCCGGTGCTGGCACGGGCACACATCATAAGCGATTGCAGCCAAAGTCCTGCAACGTTGCCCGGTCGTGCTTATAATCCGCGGCGGCTAGAATGCCCATCGCGGTCGCGGCCAGGGAAAAGGCGTGCTGCGTTCCCCGCCCTCAGGAGAGAGTTCGAGATGAGCACCCAATTCAACATGCGCCTCGCGCGCGCAACGCGCCGTGGCTTTTCGTTGACCGTTGCGGTCATGGTCGCAATGGGTTTATTGGCCGGATGCGCCGGAGGCGGAGGCGAAAGCGTCGACATCAACGTCAAGCCCGCCTTCGCTGGCACGATCAGCAAGACAAATTATGACGGCTCGACTGATGACTTGTTGACGGCGGGCCTGGGCAAGACCGGGCTCGCTGGCGCAGCCGCCCCGGCTCCGGCCAACCCCACCGCGCCGACCGCGACCGAATTGCGCCGCATCGCCATTTTTAACAACTACCGGGCGATCCTGGACATCAATGCCAAGGACGGTTACGGCACGCTCTATGGTCCCAACGTCGACATCAACGCCGGCGATGCTCTGGGCGAAGGCAAGACCCTCCCCGGCGCGGACGACGAAGTTTCGCGCTCGACTCGGTCACTTTGAATTCCGGCAATCGATGCCCATGATGTCCACCATGACCCCGTCCGAGATCGTCAGCGAGCTCGACAAGCATATCGTCGGTCAGCACGACGCCAAGCGCGCCGTCTCGATCGCTTTGCGTAATCGCTGGCGGCGGCTGCAACTCACCGGCTCGCTGCGCGAGGAGGTGCTGCCGAAAAATATCCTGATGATCGGGCCGACCGGCGTCGGCAAGACCGAGATCGCGCGGCGGCTGGCAAAACTCGCCGGCGCGCCGTTCATCAAGGTCGAAGCCACCAAATTCACCGAGGTCGGTTATGTCGGGCGCGATGTCGAGCAGATCATTCGCGATCTGGTTGAAGTCGCGATTGCGCAGACCCGCGAGCGCAAGCGCAAGGACGTACAGGCCCGCGCGCAGCTCGCCGCCGAGGATCGCGTGTTCGATGCGCTGGTCGGCGCCAATTCGGGTGCGGCGACGCGCGATTCGTTTCGCAAGAAATTGCGCGCCGGCGAACTCAACGACAAGGAAATCGAGATCGAAACGCAATCCTCCGGCGGCATGCCAATGTTCGAAATACCGGGCATGCCGGGCGCGCAGATGGGTGCGATCTCGATCGGCGATATTTTTGGCAAGATGGGCGCGCGCACCAAAACCCGCCGCCTGACCGTTGTGGATTCCCACGAGCTGCTCGTCAACGAGGAATCCGACAAGCTATTGGACAGCGACCAGCTGGTGCAGGAATCCATCCATGCGGTCGAGAATAACGGCATCGTGTTTCTCGATGAGATCGACAAGATCTGCGTGCGCGATGGCCGCAGCGGCGGCGACGTCTCGCGCGAAGGCGTGCAGCGCGATTTGCTGCCGTTGATCGAAGGCACCACGGTCTCGACCAAGCACGGCGCGGTGAAGACCGATCATATCCTGTTCATCGCCTCGGGCGCGTTTCACATCGCCAAGCCGTCGGACTTGTTACCAGAATTGCAGGGCCGGCTGCC
>JANXZT010000040.1 GCA_025355395.1 Betaproteobacteria bacterium | reverse complement strand
CGAAGCGAACGGTGGTTCCCTTCGCAAGCGTCGCGGCAAAGCAAGCCGCCCGAAACACCACCGTCCCTTCGGGCTGCTGCCAAATGCGGCGCTTGCTTCGCCGCGCTCCTCGGCTTCGTAGTTCGACTACGACCGTCGTCGCGCCGAATTTGGCAACTGAGGCAATCATCCGCATTTGGCCCTGCAGCGCAATCACGTGGGAGTTATTCAGAGGTTCCTCAGCGCTTTAGCGAGTCGCGAATCTCGCGCAACAGCAAAACGTCTTCCGGAGTGGGTGCGGCAGCGGCAGCGGGCGGCTCGAAACGCGCCTTGACCGAATTGAATTTGCGAATCATCATAAAAATGATGAACGCGAGAATGATGAAATTGATGAGGATCGTGATGAAATTGCCGTACGCAAGCAGCGGCACGCCGGCCTTGGTCAGCGCCTCATAGGTCATGGGGCCGGAATATCCTGAAGGGGGTGCTGCCAGCATGACGAAATAGCTGGAGAAATCGAGCCCGCCAAAAATCCTGCCGACCACGGGCATGATGATGTCCTTGACCAGTGAATCGACGATTTTGCCGAACGCCGCGCCGATGATCACGCCCACGGCGAGATCGACGACGCTCCCCTTCATTGCAAAAGTTCGAAACTCGTCCGCGAAGGACATGCCAGGCCCCTATTTGATGTTACAGGAGGTATGCCTTGATACGTCAGACCGCTGCTTCACCGCTTTCACCAGTGCGGATGCGGACCACTTGCTCGACGGCGGTGACGAAAATCTTGCCGTCGCCGATCTTTCCCGTGCGTGCGGCCTTGACGATGGCTTCGATGGCGCGATCGACATGCCCGTCATCGATGATGAGCTCCACCTTGACCTTCGGCAGGAAGTCCACCACGTACTCCGCGCCGCGATAGAGCTCGGTGTGGCCCTTTTGGCGTCCGAACCCTTTGACTTCGCTCACCGTCAATCCGGTGACGCCGATTTCGGAAAGCGCTTCGCGCACTTCATCGAGCTTGAACGGCTTGATGATGGCCTCTATTTTTTTCATCGCGGTAATCGTAATCGGTGGCCGGGTGAACTATGAGCTTACACCAAAGGCGCGGGCGGCATGGCGGGCGCAGGATCGCCGGCGATCTCTTCCCAATCGGCCCACGCCGAGGTGATCGGATAGCGCCAATCCTTGCCGAATCCGCGCGGGGTAATGCGAATGCCGACCGCCGATTGCCGGCGCTTGTATTCACTGATCTTGATGAGACGAACCACCTTGCGCACGTCCGCGGGCATATAACCCATCGCGACGATTTGCTGCGGGCTGCGGTTATGCTCGACGTACGCCTCGAGAATCGCATCGAGCACCGAATACGGTGGAAGCGAATCCTGGTCGCGCTGGTCGGGACGCAACTCCGCCGATGGCGCTCGGGTGATGATGCGCTCGGGAATGACCTGACCCAGCGAGTTGCGATAATTCGCCAGCCGGTACACGAGCGTCTTGCTGATGTCCTTCAATACCGCGAAGCCGCCGGCCATGTCGCCATAAAGGGTGGCGTACCCGACGGCCATCTCCGATTTATTGCCGGTCGTGAGTACAATCGAACCGAACTTGTTGGACAACGCCATCAGAATCGTCCCGCGGATGCGCGCCTGGATGTTTTCCTCGGTGGTGTCGACCGGAATCTTCGAGAATTCGGGCTCGAGAGCGGCGAGGAAGGTCGCGAACATCGGCTCGATGTCAATTTCGTCGTAGCGGATTCCAAGGGTGCCCGCCATGGTGCGGGAATCCGCGAGGCTGATCTCGGCCGTGTAAGGAGAAGGCATCATGACGGCGCGGACCCGGTCGGCGCCTAACGCGTCAACCGCCACTGCCAGTGTCAGGGCCGAGTCGATGCCACCGGACAATCCCAGCAGCACGCCGGGAAACCGGTTCTTGTTGACATAGTCGCGCACCCCTACCACCAATGCCTCGTAAGCGTGGATTTCGTCACGGGAATCGAGGGCACCGCGTACCGGCTTCGGCCGGCCCTCGTCCAGGGAGGTGATGGCGACCGTGTCGTGCCAGGCGGGCAACTGTTGGACGATTTCTCCGGCGGCGTCGGTGACAAACGAAGCGCCGTCGAATA
>JANXZT010000031.1 GCA_025355395.1 Betaproteobacteria bacterium | reverse complement strand
GTCCACGTCAAGGTCAAAATGGGTCCAGGTTGACATTGAAAAATGGATTCCCGCGTGCGCGGGAATGACGGTGTTGGCGGGAAGGCGAGCGACCCCACTCGCTCCGGCTGCGGGGCGAGCGACCCCACCCGCTCCGGTTGCGGAGCGCGCGACCCCCTCGCTCCGGTTCCGCGTGCGGAGCGATGTTGGAGTCTTGCCATGATTTGCCGGCCGATTCACCGTTTAGACCACACTGACCGCGCGCTGCGCGACGTGCCAGCGCGTTCATGAAAGCGATTCCGCGCATCGCGGTGCTGATCTCCGGCCGCGGGTCGAACCTGGGCGCATTACTCGCCGCGGAGCGCGCAGGACGCCTCGGTGGGACGATCGCGGTTGTCATCAGCAACCGCGAGGACGCCGGTGGACTTCAACTGGCTCGCACCCACGGTGTTGCGACCGAAGTGATCGACCACCAAAGGCTCGATCGGCGAAGCTTCGAGGCCAAGCTCGACGCTGGATTGGATGTCGCCGCGTGCGATCTCGTGGTGCTTGCGGGTTTCATGCGCATCCTCACTTCGGAATTCGTCCAGCGGTACGCCGGCCGGATGATCAATGTTCATCCTTCGCTGCTGCCGGCGTTTGGCGGCCTTTACACCCATCGTCGCGCACTGGCCGAGGGTGTGCGCATTCACGGCTGCACGGTTCATTTCGTAACGCCGGACCTCGATCACGGCCCGATCATCGCGCAAGGCGCATTGGCCGTTTTACCGAGCGATGACGAGCAAAGCTTGAGCGCGCGTGTTCTGGCCATCGAGCACCGCTTGCTGCCGGCGGCGACCCGTGCCTTTTGCGAGGGACGCCTCGTCATCGCCGGGCAGGCCGTGCGCGTTGAAGGCGAGGTGCCGGGAATTACTACGCCGGAAGTGCCGGCCCTGCCTTAACTTCGCGCCGCTTGGCGCAACTGGTGGAACCCACCCCCGGCCGCGCCATCGAATTCCCATGCCTCCTACCTTCTCCGAGCGCCTGCCCGGCCCGGCCCTTACCCTTTGGCGCGCGAGCCCCGCCGCACGCGGCCGCACGCGAGCGTGGCGACCCCGACGTGCGTTCGCCGTCGCCTTCGCGGTGTCGGTGGTGGTGCACCTCGCCTTCTCCTTCTGGCCGGCGGCGCCGCACGAAACGCCGGAAACGCAGCCCTTGCTGGCGACCCTCGCCGAATTGCCGCCGCCACCACGCCCGGTAGCAGCGCCTTCGCCGCCAAACCCGAAGTCCCAGCCAATCCCCCAGCGTGTCGTTCGCCGGCCGCCGCCGGTGATTGCGCCGATGCCCCCGCCCACGGAGGAGGCCCCCGCCACGGCAGCGGCGCCTGCGCCCGATGCAGCGCCCGCCGACCTGCCCGCCGAGCTACCCACTGCGCCGCCCGCGCCCGTGGTGGCCGAGGAAACACTGCCGCCGGAGCCGTTGCCGGAATTGCCCACCAAGAGCCTTCCCCCGCGCGTGGACCTCGTCTATCGGGTCTTTTTCGGAACACAAGGCTTTTATATCGGCAGTGCCACCTACCGCTTCGAGCACAGCGGCAACCGCTATGGCATCGCGACCGTCGGTGAAGCCCGCGGCCTCGCCGCACTGATCCTGCGCGGTCAAGGCAAGGTCGAAAGCCGGGGTGTGATCACGGCCGCCGGCCTGCAGCCCGACCAATTTGCGCTGGAACGCGGCAGGGGACGCAAGCGCGAGGTGGCGCAGTTCGACTGGGAAACGGGCGTTGTCGCGCTCGATGAGGACAAGACTGCGACCCTGGATCTTCCGACCTACGATCCGCTTTCCTTTTTGTGGCAATTCTATTTTTTGCCACCCACCACCGACGAGCAAACCTTTTCCATCGCCACCACCAAACGCGTGACGCGCTACACGTTTCGCCGCGAAGGCACCGAACCAATCGCGCTTTCAACCGGCGTGGTTGAAACCGAGCGCTGGCATCGGCGCAGCGAAGATGGCAAGACCGATGCATTTGTATGGCTGGCGCCGACCATGCACTATGTCGCGGTGAAACTTCGCTTTGCCAATACCGACCGCGGGACCGTGGAAGCGCTGCTCGACGCCATTCACGTCGACGAAGCGGTCTCGTTGCAGTGACGCCGCGGCCCAACCAGATCGCCGGATTGGCAGCCGCCATCGGCGCGCTGCATCGCCTCGATGCGCCGGCCGATGCCATGCTGCATCGCTTCTTCCGCGAGCACCCCGCGATGGGGCAGCACGACCGCGCGTTCATCGCCGAGGGGGTCTTCGCGTGGCTGCGCCGTCGCCGCTCCCTCGAATTCCTCGCCGGCACCACCTCGCCCGCCCGGCTCGCGCTCGCCGTGATCGTGCGCGAGCTCTCGTCGAGCATCCGCGAATTGCAGGAGTCGTTGAAGCGCGACGATATCGAATGGCTGCGCGGCTTCAAGGCGCGCGCCGCAACGCCGCTCGAGCCTGCGGTTGCGGCGGATCTCCCCGATTGGTTGTGGGAGCGCCTGGGCGATGCCTATGGCGAAGAGGAGCGCGCGGCGCTTGCCCGCGCCCTTTCGACGCCCGCACCGCTTGATCTACGCATCAATCCCCTGAAGACCACGCGCGAGGCGGCGCAAGCCGGATTGTCGGCATCCGGATTCGACGCCGTGCCCACACCGTACAGCCCACTCGGCTTGCGTCTCGCGGGCCGGCCTGCGCTCCATCGGCACCCGCTCTTCCTTGACGGATCGATCGAGGTGCAGGACGAAGGCAGCCAGCTCGTCGGATGGCTCGTCGCGCCGCGGCGCACCGAGATGATTGCGGATTTTTGCGCCGG
>JANXZT010000009.1 GCA_025355395.1 Betaproteobacteria bacterium | reverse complement strand
CCCGGGCCGCCATGCCCAGGGCCGGTGACATACATCACGTTCAGGTCGTGCTTGTTGATGATGCGGTTCAAATGGACGTAGATGAAGTTCAACCCCGGAGTGGTGCCCCAGTGGCCAAGCAGCCGCGGCTTCACGTGCTCGAGCTTCAACGGCTTTTTGAGCAGCGGATTATCGTACAAATAGATCTGCCCGACCGAAAGGTAATTCGCGGCACGCCAATAGGCGTTCATCCTTTGCAGGAGTTCCGAAGAGAGTGGTTTGTTCATGTGCCTATTCCTTGCTATGAGCGTGCGGGATGGTTTGGGCGCCGGCGAGAATCCGGAAAACGGTCTTCGCACGTCGGTCAGTCTTGTCGTCGCACGCCCCGTCTCCGTGATCGCGAGGAATGAGCAAATGCGGCAGCCTGAGACTGAGCATGCAGCCAAGCGCGGCGAGTGCCCCGGCCAGAATGAAGGAAGCACCGGGGAAGGTGGCGACATTGAAGAGCAGTCCGCCAGCCGCCGAGCCCAGCGTGACACCCAAGCTCGCCGCCGCCGTCTGCTTACCGAGTTCCCAACCTTGTGCGCTTCCAGCCTCGCTGGAAATCCAATAGGTCAGGATCGGGGACAGGATGCCCGCGCTGGCCGCGACCCCACCGATGACCGCTAACATCAGCGTGAAATCCGACGCCCGCGGTACGAGGAACAAGCCGCCTGCGAGCACGGCCAGCGCGGGTGCGATGAGCCAGCGGGTCATGTCCGGCTTGACGCCAGGCGAGAAAACGATCGTCTGCACGACAAACATGACCAGGCTGCACACGCTGAACATCAGCGCGATTTGGTATGGCGTCAAGCCGAGCTCCTGCTTCCCTCGCAGCGCAAGCCCGACCTCGAAGACCCCGACCCCGGTCGACACGATGAAGGTTAGAGCAAGCAGCTTTGGCACCACCCACACGTTCCCAGCGACAGAGGTAATGGAGGCTTTCTTTACGCGATCACGGCCCGGCCCGCGTGGAACGGCAAATGCCACGGCGCCGCCGATAAGAATGGCGAGGAGTGCAGTGACCGCAAGCGGGATCTTCAGTGAGCCGGCCGGCTGGGCGATCGTAAAGACCGTGGCCGCCAAGCGGTTGATGAACACGCTCAACATCGGTCCGAGCAGGAATCCGACAATACCGGCCATGCTGACAAACGCCAGCCGACGCGCACGCACCTCGTCTGTGGTCGCGAAATCGCCGGCCGCTGCCGCGGCGACCGGGGTCACGGCCGCGGCGAACATGCCGCTCAAGAAGCGTTCGGCGTAAACCGCGGCGAGACTCTCGACGAACGAAAAGACCATCATGACCATACCGAAACCGAAGAGGCCAATGAGAAGAACATTTCCGCGACCGAGGCGATCCGATGCCCGCCCCCAAACGGGCGCGAACAGGAAAAGCGCGAGCGTGTAAACGCCGGTCAGCAAGCCGGTGTGCCGCGAAACTTGCGCGGCCCCGACGCCTGCGCCCAGAAGTCGCTCGATCAGGTACGGCAAGAGCGGAAGCACGACCCCATAACCGATCGACACCGTGAAGACGGCAAGCATTAGCGTGGCCATGGTTGCCAGTGGTGCGGCTGGGGACGGCGGCGCTTCAGTGCTCACGTTGCGCGTCCGGATGCGCGAGCAGCCTGTTCTCGAGCAGCAGAGTCATCCAGGCAGTTGGCCCCCTGTCGTTGGCGACATTCGTGGCAGCCTAAGCCATCCACGTCGCCACCTTCTTTTCCGTATGGTGCTTCTTCGCCGCGATATTGAGTTTCATCATTTACTATTACTTCAGGCAAGCGCGGTCGCGCGCTCTCACTTAGGAAGCCACCGCCGCGGGCTCGCTGTGTTGCGGACTTGCCGCCCCGGGGGCCGCGCCCTTGCCAAGCGGATGGATGCCGGCGAGCTTGGTCCGCTTCAGCATCAGCGCATTGAAAGCCACCACCGCGGAACTTCCGGACATCGAGAGCGCTGCGATCTCGGGGCTTAGCACAAACGGGTAGAAGACACCTGCGGCGAGTGGGAACGCGATCACGTTGTAGCCGACCGCCCACCACAGATTCTGGTGCATCTTGCGCAAGGTGGCGCGCGACAGCTCAATCGCGGCGACGATGTCATAGGGGTCGCTCTTCATCAGCACGACGTCGGCGCTTTCCATCGCGACGTCAGTACCGGCGCCGATGGCAAAGCCGACATTCGCCTGGGTCAACGCGGGCGCATCGTTGACGCCATCGCCCACCATGCCGACCTTTTTCCCCGTTGCCTGAAGCTCTTTCACTTTCGCGGCCTTCTGGCCCGGCAACACGTCGGCCAGCACGCTGCCGATGCCGAGATCCGCGGCAATACGCTTGGCGGTGCCGGCGTTGTCGCCGGTCAGCATTACCACGTCGACACCGCTCTCGCGCAGCTTTGCCACGGCTGCCTTGGCGGTTGGCCGCACGGCGTCGGCGATGGCGATGAGCCCAAGCACGCGACCGTTCTGGGCCACGTGAACCACGGTTCGGCCTTCGCCTTGCAGTCGGGCGGCTGCGGTCTCGAGTGGCCCGAGTGCCAGCTTTTGCGTATCCATCAGCAGACGGTTGCCCAGGAATACCGTGCCGCCGGCGGTTTCCGCTTGCGCGCCCATGCCGTCGATACTCTTGAAACCCGTCGGCGCGACAACAGTGAGTTTTGACGCGCGACGCAGGATGGCCTGCGCGAGCGGGTGAGCAGACCCTTGTTCGACGGCGGCGGCCGCGAGCAGCACCGCGTCTTCCATGACTCCTTCGGCCATTACCATTTCCACGACTTCCGGTTTGCCGACGGTGAGCGTTCCGGTCTTGTCGAAAATGATGACATTGAGTTTGGTGGCGTCCTCCAGCGCCGAGGCGTTTTTGAACAAGATGCCGTTCATGGCGCCCAGGCCGGTGCCCACCATCACCGCCATCGGCGTAGCCAGCCCCAACGCATCCGGGCAGGCGATGACAAAGACGGTGATGGTCAGCGTCAACGCAAACAGCAGCGGCTGTCCGACCCACCAGAACCACACGGCGAACGTCACGAGCCCAACGACGATCGCGGCGACAACCAGCCACTGGGCGGCTTTGTCCGCCAGGAGTTGCGCGGGCGCTTTCGAGTTCTGCGCCTCCTGCACCAGTTTCACGATCTGCGCCAGCGCAGTGTCGGCGCCGACCTTGGTTGCCTTGTAGCGAAAGCTACCGCTGGTGTTGATCGTCGCGCCGGCCACCGTCGTACCGGGGCCTTTTTGGACCGGCATCGACTCGCCTGTCAACATGGACTCGTCGACCAGCGATTCGCCCGTCTCGACCGTTCCGTCGACGGGGATCTTGTTGCCGGGCCTGATCACGACGATGTCGCCCACGATCACTTCAGCGGTCGGCAGTTCGACCTCGGCGCCATTGCGGACTACCAAGGCTTTCGCCGGAGTCAGGTCCATCAGCGCCCGAATGGCTGACGACGCGCCGGCCCGGGCGCGCATTTCCAGCCAGTGGCCGAGCAGGATGAAAACCAGCAGCACGGCAGACGCTTCGAAGAATTGGTCGCTCTCGAAGAAGAAAGTGGCACCGACGCTGAACAGGTACCCGGTGCCGACGCTCAGGACGATGAGCACCGCCATGTTGAGGGTGCCGGTCTTGAGTGCGCGCCAGGCGGCGACGAAGAACGGCCAACTCGGATAAATGATGGCGGCGCTCGCGAGGAAAAACAGCCACAGGTTAAGCGCCAAGCCGAATGGTGGAGCGGGCGCCGGGAAGAGGTTTCCCATCGGCGAGTAGACGAAAATCGGCACGCTGAACAACAGGCAAATCCAGAATCGGTTGCGCATATCGCGGACCATGGCCGGCAGATCCATGTTCCCGCCATGACCCATCTCCTGCGCCATCTCCGCCGACATGACCGGCTGCCCACTGGGCACCGCGTGTCCCTTGTGACCGGCGGCCGCGGGAGCCGACGATGCAGCGTCAGGCTTGGGAGCCGCAGCAGGGGATGCTTCCGGTACAGGTGCAGCCGCGGGCATCGGGACGGCGACTGGGAGGGAACTCGCCGCAGCGCCATGATCGGCATGACCCGTTGCGCTGCCATCCATGCCGCGATGGGCAATCGATTCATGCTTCCGGGCAGGCTCACGTGCGCCGACATGCCCGGAATGCAATCCGCCGGCACAGCGGTAGCCGCATTGACGCACAGTGGCTTCGATATCGGCGATCTTGATCCGCGCTTCGTCGTACCGCACCGTGGCGCTTCCGCCAGCGTAATTAACGGTAACGCTTGCGACACCCGGGAGCTTGCCAAGCTGTTTTTCTACCCCGTGCGCGCTCAATGCCGACAGCATGCCGCCCACTTCAATCACGCTCGTTTTCATCGCATCTCCTTACTCGACCCGTTCTCAAGGCGTCCGATGTATCTGCGGTCACGGCGCAAGGAAGCCGTTTTCGAGATCGATGGCGCGTGCTCACCTGATTCGTTTTGGTTGGTTTTCTTGCTCGTTGTTTCACCCACCTGCGATGCAAAAGGTGGGTTTGGCATTGGTGCTTTACAGTAAATTGGCTCTCTGGCTGAGCTACAGCACCACCGGCTTGTCCGGCAATTCATTCAAGCGATCGCCGTAAGCAGGAAAATGTTTTGCCAAGTACTGTGCCGCCGATTCAATGCCGCTGACCACTCCCTCTTGGTATTTCGCCTTTCTAAACGCAATTTCCATCCCGCGGCACATCGTCTCCCAGTCGTGCGCGCCCACCTTCACATGGACGCCGCGATCGGCGATGATTTCCACGGCGCGGTCGGCGAGCAGCAGATATATCAGGATTCCGTTGTTGTGTTCGGTATCCCATATGCGCAGTTGCGAAAACACTTCGATCGCCCGTTCTCTCGCCGATTGCCCCCTGAACAGCGCCATGCTGTGCAGTGCGCCTTCCACGGCGAAACGAATTTCCCCGACGTGCGCGGTTTCGCTCGCTTTAATTGCGTTTTCGATCGCGGCCAACGTGTCGCGGGGGAACGCCCGTCTAACTTCCCATTCGGTCATCAGGAGGTGCCTCAAGATGCGTGGGATATTCATCGCTACCACCTTCCCGAAGCACCGCCGCCACCGAATCCACCACCACCGCCGCTGAAGCCCCCCCCACCCAGCCCACCGCGGCCAAATCCGCCGTAATGACCGCCGCCGTACCAGCCGCCGTGCCTGCCCATACCGCCACCGAGCAGGGTGAACATGAACCCGATGACGCCAGCAATCAGGCCGATGGATAACGCGCCGGCCAGCAACCACGCGACGATGGCAAGGGCCCCACCGGTCACGATCGCGCCGGGGAATCTGCCCAGCGCCGAGCGCAACACCCCGCCGCCGATGAGTGTCAGCAGCAAGACGATGGGGACCAACTGCCTGATGTCCGCATCGCCAGCGGCGTTTCTTTGCGGCGCCGGCAGCGGTTCACCGTCGACGACGCGAATCATGCGATCGACCCCGGCACTGATGCCACCATTGAAATCCCCTTGCTGGAACTGCGGCACGATGATCTCGCTGATAATGCGTTTGCTGGTGGCGTCATTGAGCGCCCCTTCCAGGCCGTACCCCACCTCGATGCGCAACGCCCGGTCGTTCTTGCCGACGACAAGAATCGCCCCGTCGTCCACTTTCTTGCGCCCCAGTTTCCATTGTTCCGCGACGCGCAGCGCATATTGCTCGATCGTTTCCGGCGCACTGGTGGGCACGATGAGCACTGCGAGCTGGCTGCCCTTCCTGGCTTCGAACGATTGCAGAGTTTGCTCCAGCGTGGCCTTTTGGTCATTGGTGAGCGTTGCGGTCTGGTCGACGACCCGCCCGGTCAGCGGCGGGATAGCAACCTGCGCGCCGGCGATAGAAGCCCAGCCGAGAATGGATGCGACGAATAGCGCTCTTGCCGCCCTGATGGCTTTCACTTGGCGGTACCTTGGGCCTCTGCCTGGGGTTTGGCCAGTGGCGGGCCGAACTCCGCTCGTGGCGCCTTGGCAATCTCCTTTTCATTGTCCACGGTGAAATTGGACTTTGCTTGGTAAGCGAATGCCATGGCAGTGAGATTGGAGGGGAACGATCGCACAGCCACGTTGTATTCCTGTACCGCCTTGATGTATTGTTTGCGCGCCACCGTGATGCGGTTTTCGGTGCCCATCGCGGTGAGGACTGCCAGAAGTTTTCGCACTTTATTTTCTCTAAAGGTTAGATGAGGGCGAGCACGTGTTGCGATGCGCGATCGTGTAGCGCATCACCGTGGCCGCCGGTCCGGGGTCGCTGCATCGGCGAAAGGAGCAGCGACAAACGCTACCGGACGTAAAGGCGCGTCGCCAGGCGCCGCAGCGGAGAGAAGCGTGTCCAACGTCGCGCGATCCACGACCTCCTTCTCCTGCAACAGCTTGGCCAGCGCATCCAGCTTGGCCCGATGGGCCTTGAGCGTCTGCTGCACGCGCTCGTGGGCCTCACTCAGCAACTTGCGGACCTCGTCGTCGATCGACTGCGCCGTGCGCTCGCTGTATTCGGCTCGCGGTTGCTGCATCGGCAGGTCCAGAAACATTGCCAAGCGTGGTTCTTCGAAGGTCGCCAGACCAAGCGACTCGCTCATGCCGTAATGGGTGATCATGTGCCGGGCGATATCGGTGGCCCGCTGCAGATCGTTTTGCGCACCCGTCGAAACGTCGGAATAGACAAGCTCTTCCGCGACGCGCCCACCCAGCAGCACGTCGATCCGATCGAGAAGCTCGCTCTTCTTCAGCAGGTACCGATCTTCGGTGGGAATCTGCTGGGTGTAGCCCAAAGCAGCCACGCCGCGCGGAATGATCGAGACTTTTGACACGCGATCGGCAGCCGGACGAAATTCCGCGACGATGGCGTGTCCTGCCTCGTGATAGGCGACAGTCTCCTTCTCCTTTGGATTCATGACGCGGTTCTTCTTTTGAAGGCCGCCGACAACACGGTCGATGGCCTCGTCGAAGTCCGCCATGTCCACCGCTTCCTTGCCTTCCTTCGCCGCGTGCAGTGCGGCTTCGTTGACAATGTTGGCGAGGTCGGCGCCGACGAACCCTGGGGTGCGTGCGGCGATCTTGGCGAGGTCGGCATCGGGACTGAGCGTTACGAGCTTGCTGTGGACCCGCAGAATCTGTTCCCGGCCCTTGAGATCGGGCCGATCGATGGCGACGTGCCGGTCGAACCGCCCCGGTCGCAGCAGCGCGGGGTCGAG